>CAJBHE010000312.1 GCA_903952885.1 uncultured Burkholderiales bacterium | reverse complement strand
GCCGCAGGCACAAAGTTGTTGGGGAAGAGCTCAGACACATGGAAGCACAGCTCGTTACAAATGGCAGCCCAGGTGGACGACACCTGGAAATCACCAATGTGATGCGCCATGAAGCTGGCACGTGGGCTGAAGATGGTGATGTCAGAGCCGCGCTCTTTCATCTTGGCGAGTTGGTTGGTCTCGATGGTTTCGCGCAACTCGTCGTCGCTGATTTTCAAATCAGACACCTTGGGCATCGAAGATGGGTCTTTGATGCCTGCGATTTGTTTGTTGCGCCACTCTTCCAAAGCCTTGGGCGCTGTGGTGTAGTGGCCGTGTACGTCGATGATGAGAGACATAAATACCCCTTACAAATAAAATTTAAAAAAATTAGAGCCAGTCCATGCCTTGCTTGCGCTTGACATCTTCCACGCCAGCCGAAGCCAAAAACTGTAAAAACGATTGCACCGCTGCCACGCGTGTGGCGTCGCCCGCAATGACGGCAGGAATGCCAGCCGAGAACGTGGTGATGAACGCCACATCCGCTGGCAAAGTGCCCAGCACATCAATACCTGGCAAGGCAATGAGTTCGCTCAATTGTTGAAAGCCTAAGGCGGCTTTGCCACTCGCGACCAAGGCCCCCACCGGTGTGCCAGGTGGCGGCACGACGATGCGGGCTTTCACCTCGTCGGCAATGCCCCAACGCTCGAAGAGTTTTTCAAGATACACGCCACTTGGACCGGTGGAATAGCTGAGTGTGGGGCCAGCCAACACGGCAGCTTTGACAGCCGCTTCATTGCTCAAGTCAGGTCGTTCCGCTCCGGCTTGTACCGCCACTGCCACAGGTGAACGCACCCAGTCGCAACGCGAGCCGGTTTGCACATGGCCCGAGGCAATCAACTTATCAATCGCGTCTGAGGCCAAGAGCACCATGTCAAACGCTTCACCCGCTTGCACGCGTTTGGCGGCATCCACACCACCTACCGATTCGATCTGCACCGATACGCCGGTTTGCGCCAGGTAAGTCTGCTTCAATTCAGCAAGTAGAGCCTTGGTGGCCATGGATGAAATACCGCGCAGCACAAGAGTGGAAGAAGAGGTTTGCATGCGAATGATTCTAGAGATTTACCCCAGAAATACGCCTCAAATCAGCAACTAGCTGCTATAACGTTTTTGAATAACGGACAATAAGTTATTCAAATTCAAGAATTCCATGGAACTCAAACAAATCGAATCATTTGTGCGCGTAGCCGAATTGGGCAGTTTCACCAAAGCGGCGCAGGCCTTGAACATTCCGCAGCCCTTATTGAGTCGACATGTGCGCCAGCTCGAAGTGGAGTTGCGCCAAAATTTACTCATGCGCAATGGCCGTGGCGTCACCGTGACCGAAGCGGGCTTGGTGATGCTCGAACATGGACGAGGCATCTTGCACCAAGTGGCAGTGGCGCAAGAAGAGTTGGGGTCTGTGCGTGGTGCCTTGGCAGGTCGGGTATCAATTGGGTTGCCGCCCAGCTTGTCTAAGCTCGTCACCGTGCCTTTGACCTTGTCGTTCAGAGAGGCCCTGCCGCACGCCCAACTGTCGTTGACCGAAGGTTTTTCGGTGCTGATGGTAGAAAGCTTGCGTGCTGGACGCTTGGACATGGCCGTGCTATATAACCCACCGCCCTCCCCCGATTTAGAAATGACTGTGCTGCACGAGGATGCACTGATTTTGATTGCCAGCAATAAACGCCAAGCTGAGCCACTTGAACCTGCGCTAAAAGCCGTTATGCCACTGGCTCACTTGGCAGAGTTGCCCTTGATCGTGCCCAGCAGGCCAAATGCGTTTCGCTTGTTGATCGAAACTGAAATGCTGCGAGTTAACTGCAAGCCCAATATCGTGTTAGAAATCGACGGCTTAAACGCGATTTTGGAATTGGTCAAAGAAGGTTTGGGCTACGCCGTGTTGCCGCCCTACACGTTGCGCAATTTTGGCACCACCCACGACTTCACCACCCACCGCATTGAACCCCCCAAGCTCACGAGCCAACTGATGCTGGTGTGGTCAGCGCGACGCCCAATGACGGCCACGCTCAAGGCCGCCATGCAGGTCATGCAAGATGAGGTGGCGAAGGCAATGACTTAACGCCCTCCTCATAAGGGCCGGAGGGGCGTTTTACCAGCTGTCGTCGCCACCCGATGACCCGTCGTCCCAATCGCTGCCAGAGCCTGCATCAAAGCTACCTAGATCAGGGGGCTGTGCAGGTGAATCAAACGGAACGTAACCGCCATTGTTGGCCACCGACGGATTGGCTGCAGCGTTATTGCCGTGGTCGGTACTGTGATTACCTTCTAAGGCCTTCGACAGCGCGTAGCCTGCGGCCACACCTGCCAAACCACCCACCACAGCACCACCGATACCGGAACCCATGCCGCCAACTGGTTGCCCGTTAGGACCATAACCCGCTGGATAACCGGGGTTGTTGATGGGCGCATTTGGGGTGAATTGGGAGCCAAAACCGCGAGGTGCCATCGCAGCACCAGCGGGCCCTCCCATTACCGAACCGGCAGGAGGTGCTGGTGCGTAGACAGGGTTTGCAACCTGAGTCTTGTTGCGAAGCAGGAACAAAGCCAACACCACCAAACCGGCGATGCCCAACCAAATGTAGCTCATCGAAAGCGCTGGTTCAGCAGCCGCAGGTGCTTTTGGCGCTGGCGCAGTCACTGCAGTTGCAGGTGCCTTGAGCGCCGATGACGATACATCGCCAGATGCAGCGGTTTGCGCCAAGCGGTTGACTTTGTCAAAGGTGTCGTTGAACTTCTCGGGACTGCCCGCGAACTTCAAAGTCGGGTCCAAGTCTTTGGCTTTTTTCAGCTCCATCTGCGCATCGGCATATCGAGATTCACGGGCCAGAATTTGTCCCAGCTCGTAATGGGCTTTAGGGCTTTGCGGTTTTTCTTGAATCACCTCGCGCAACATGGATTCCGCTTGGGTGAGATGGCCTGCGCTGACAGCAGCCTCGATGTCTTTGGGCGTAGGAAGGGCTAAGGCCACAGCTGCAGTCAATGCCATTAGGCCTGCTAAAAACGGCTTAAAAAATGAAGGAAATTTCATGAAAGCACCTTGATAGAAAAGTGTCAGATAAAAAAGTGAATGCCCATTGTGAGTGTCACACATGAATGCACCGTAAAGAAAACCCCAAGATCCTAAGATCGAGATGACAAGCTCAATTGCAAGCCCCCAACTCTCAAAGTTAGGGCGTGGCCAAGATCAAATTGCCAAAACGTAAAGCCAAATCACAGCACCGTAACCCACTGCCCAAAACAGAGAACGCGCCGACGCTTTGTCTGCCAAATAGCACGCAATGTAGGCTACGCGAGCGGCTACAAAAACAAGGGACAAAGTCTCTATCAAACCGCCATCGGCTTTGTTCGTGGCAGCCAGAACCACGCCCACAGCAAAAAATGGAAAAGCCTCAAAACAGTTAGCTTGCGCCGCGTTGGCTCTGGCTCTGAATCCTGTCTGCTTGGCCAGCCAAGCGCGTGGGTCACGGTTGTCATACCCCCTCCACCCCGCCTTGGCAACGCCCGCACAAATCAAAGGCAAAACACCCGCCACCAACACCGCCAAAAATGCCATCGTCATCAACATACTCCTTCGTTTGTTCAATCGAACAACATGGTCGCACATGAAAGGGGCGATTGACGAGCCACCACCCGATCGATCATTACCTTGTTTTAGCCTGCGTCACGCTTGAGACTTAGCAATGCAATTAAATATCACAATATGAAAATATTAGGATATTCCCGCATCAAATAAAAGATAGGCCGTGCTCATAATCTCGCCGAAATCGAGAGTGAATGACAGTTTTAACTTTCGTTCATTCAAGGTTTTGTACCGGCCCTTAGGTGCATCTTTTTTCGAGGTACATCTTTCATACACCATGGAGACAACATGAAATTTTCGACCACCGTCAGATCAGCAATGATCGCTGCGGGCATTGCGGCATTTGGCCTGATGGGCACACAAAGTGCCTTGGCACTCAACGTCAAAGCAGAAGTTTTCCAAGAGACCGAAAGCCCATGGGACATGGCTTTCTTGCCAAACGGCACCATGTTTTTCACAGAAAAATGCAAAGGTTTATCAGTTCGTTTGCCTTCTGGCAGCGTCAATAAATTGTTGGGTGTTGGTGGTAGCAAGGGTTTTGCATCAACCAAAGACGACTTGTTTTGCGACGGGCAAGCTGGTGTTCAAGGCATCGCCGTTGACCCAGACT
>CAJBHE010000311.1 GCA_903952885.1 uncultured Burkholderiales bacterium | reverse complement strand
CGGCGTGACTTACACACTCACCTCGCCCACAACGCCTGCGGCTGGCTTTGGCGATGTGGCCACCATGCGTAGCATGGCACGCATCAGCAACGAATATGGCGCGCAACTGGCGCGCGATTACCCCAACCAATTTGGTTTCTTTGCCACCTTACCCATGCTCGATGTGGACAGCGCATTGGCCGAAATTGCTTACAGCTGCGATGTGCTCAAAGCCAACGGCATTGCCATGCTCACCAGCTACAACGGCAAGTGGTTGGGCGACAAAGCGTTCGCGCCCATCATGGACGAGATCAACCGCCGCAAGCTCATCGTCTACACCCACCCGTCCAACACGCAGTGCTGCAACAACTTGCAAGAGGGTGTGCCGGGTTCGACCATCGAGTTCGCCACCGACACCACACGTACCATCACCAGCTTGTTGTTCAGTGGCACGGCTACGCGTTGCAAAGACATCAAATTTATTTTCTCGCACGCAGGTGGCACGATGCCGTTCTTGGTGGAACGTTTGGTCATGCTGCCCAAACTCAACGCCAACTTTGGCAAGATCTTGCCCAGCGAACAAGTGCTACCTACCTTGCGCAGCTTCTATTACGACACGGCGCAAGCGTCGCACCCTGGTGCATTACTGTCGCTGTTGAATTTGGTGGATGTGTCACAAGTGGTGTTTGGCACTGACTTCCCATACCGCACATCTCTTGACCATGTGAAAGGCTTGATGGCTATGGGGTTTAGCATGAGCGACCTCACTGCCATTGAAAGCCGCAACGCGCAGCGCATCCTCGGCCGCGCTTAACTCGAACTCACCTATGTCAACCTCTCATATCACCCTGCCAACCACGCCCGAATCGCTCCTTCCTTTGGTCATTCAAGCCATGTCACGCACGCCCGATGCTCGCTTGCGCGAGCTGATGGCATCTCTCACCACGCATTTGCATGCCTTCATTTTGGAAACGCAAGTGACCGAAGAAGAGTTTGAGTGCGCGGTGAAGTTCATCATCGACATTGGTCAAGCCACAGGTCCAAAAACCAACGAAGTGATCTTGGCGGCTGATTTGCTAGGCGTGTCGTCTTTGGTCGCGGTGTTGAACAACCCAGCCCATCACAACAATCAACACGCCCAGGAAGAAGCGGTATCACATGCTGCATTGCTCGGCCCCTTCTGGCGTGCGAACGCCCCTATCTGCCAAGCAGGTGACAACATTGCACGCGGTAACACGCAAGGATTGCCACTCGAAGTTTGCGGCGTGGTGTATGACAAGCACGGCAAGCCTTTGCCTGATGCCATGGTGGATGTCTGGCACGCTTCGCCCGTGGGGCTTTACGAAAACCAAGACGATGCACAAGAAAACATGAACCTGCGTGGTCGTTTCAAAACCGATGCGCAGGGTGCGTACTTCTTCAAAACTGTCCGCCCTGCTGGCTACCCAGTCCCTACCAACGGTCCCTGCGGCGATTTGCTTCGCGCACAACTGCGCCATCCCAACCGTCCTGCGCATTTGCATTTCATGGTCTCTACACCTGGGCACAAAGTGCTCATCACCCAAGTGTTTGCCGATGGCGATGACAACCTCACCAGCGACCCTGTGTTTGGCGTCACCGCGCCGCTGGTCGGTCAGTATGAAGAACGCATGATCAATGGCCAACGTCAGGCCCATTTGACTCATGACTTTCATTTGGTAGACGGCGAGATGACTTTCCCCCATCCACCGATTCCTTGATTTAATTTGTATCCAAAAGAACTAAAACGCTATGACTTCCAGCTTTGAACCTACAGACTCATTGAACGGCCGTATCGCCGTCATCACAGGGGGCACAGGCGCCATTGGTTTGGCCAGCGCACAGCGCTTAGCCCAACTTGGCGCACGCTGTGTGCTGATTTACAACTCAGAATCACCTGAAACGGCAGCCGCCAAAGCAGCGGCTTTGCCAGGTTCAGGTCACCTCACCTTCAAAGCCCAAGTCACAGACAGCGCCTCGCTTCAAGCCGTGGCAGACCAAGTGGCTAAGCAGTGCGGTTTGGTTCACATCTTGGTCAACAGTGCAGGCTACACCAAGGCTGTGCCAGCTAACAACTTAGATGCGTTGACGGACGAACTGATTGACGACATCTTGAAAGTCAACTTTCGCGGTGTGATCGCCACCATCCGCGCCTTCATGCCTTTGCTTCAAAAGTCAGAAGACGGTTTGATCGTCAACATTTCATCCATCGCAGGCTTTACCGGCACGGGCAGCAACTTGGCCTACGTGGCCGCCAAAGCCAGCATTGATGTGGTGGGTGATGCACTGGCCAAAGCCTTTGCGCCCCAAGTGCGCGTCATCTCGGTGTCGCCCGGCGTGGTGGACTCCAGCTTTGTACCGGGTCGCGGTGCGGACTTCAACGAAAAAGTAGCCAACACCATTCCGCTGCGCCGCATTGGCACGGTAGACGACGTGGCAGCCGTGGTGCGAGCCTGCGCCACGACCATGCGCTACGTCACGGGCACACGCATCGTGGTCGACGGCGGTCGCCATCTTTAAGAAGAATAAATATGAGCCAAAAAACTTTCCTCACCTGCGCCGTCACAGGCAACATCACCACGCCAGACCAAACCCCTCACCTGCCCGTCACACCAGCACAAATTGCGGATGAATGTTTGGCTGCAGCCGAAGCCGGTGCAGCCGCTGTGCACATCCATGTGCGCGACCCCAAAACTGGCAAACCGTCGATGGAGCTAGAGCTTTACCGCGAGGTGTTTGACCAAGTGCGTCGCGCCAACCCCGAGCTGATCATCAACCTCACGACCGGCCCCGGTGGGCGTTTCATTCCCAGCGTGGAAGACCCACGTGTGGCGGCCCCTGGCTCGACCTTGGTACAGCCTGAGAAACGAGTGGAGCATGTGCGCATCCTCAAACCCGATGTGTGTTCGCTAGACCTCAACACCATGAACTCAGGTGCTGATGTGGTCATCAACACACCGCGCAACGTGCGCATCATGGCCAAGATCATGCGTGACGCCGGTGTGAAGCCCGAACTTGAAATTTTTGACTCAGGCGACATGCATTTGGCGCGCGACTTGATTGCCGATGGCACGCTGGATGGCCCTGGCATGTGGACCTTTGTGACGGGCGTGAAGTACGGTTTTTCACCCTCACCCGAAACCTTGTTGTATGCCCGAAGTCTCTTGCCTGCAGG
>CAJBHE010000310.1 GCA_903952885.1 uncultured Burkholderiales bacterium | reverse complement strand
CGACGAATTTTTTGGGCTTGCAGGTAGTAGGCGTCGTAATAGCCGTGGCTCAGCACATAGGCGCCGGTCATGATGCGGCGTTTGACCTCTTCACCAAAGCCCTCAGAACGGGTCTTTTTGTACATGCTCACGAGGTCGGTGTACGCTGAAGCGCGGTGGCCAAACTTCACGCCATCAAAGCGGCTCAGGTTCGAGCTGGCTTCGGCGGGCGCAATGATGTAGTACACGGGAATGGCCAGCTCGGTGCGCGGCAGCGTGATAGGTACGAGCTTGGCGCCTTGGGCTTCTAGCGTTTTGAGCGCGGCTTCAATTGCCTTGCGCACATCAGCAGCGAGGCCTTCGCCAAAAAACTCTTTGGGGATGCCAATGCGCAAGCCCGCCATGCTGTCGCCCAACTTGGCTGAGAAGTTTTCAGCAGGTACATCGAGAGAGGTCGAGTCACGGTCCAGGTCAGCACCGCACATGGCTGACAGCAACAACGCGCAGTCTTCGGCTGTGCGGGCCATGGGGCCTGCTTGGTCGAGGCTAGACGCGTAGGCGATCATGCCGTAGCGCGACGCGCGGCCATAGGTCGGCTTGATGCCGGTGATGCCGCAAAAGCTGGCAGGTTGGCGGATGGAGCCGCCGGTGTCAGTGCCCGTCGCAGCGGGGGCCAAACGCGCGGCCACAGCGGCAGCGCTGCCGCCCGATGAGCCGCCTGGAACACGCGAGGTGTCCCAAGGGTTGGTCACCGCACCGTAGGCGGAGTTTTCGTTGGCAGAGCCCATGGCGAACTCGTCGCAGTTGACTTTGCCCAGCGTTACCATGCCAGCGCCCACAGTGCCATCGGCAAAGGTGCTGAGCTTTTGCACCACGGTCGCATCAAACGGCGAGCGGTAGCCGCTCAAGATTTTGGAGCCAGCGGTAGTGGCAAAGTCGCGCGTGACGAACACATCTTTGTGCGCAATCGGCACGCCTTCCAGCGCGCCGGCTGTGCCAGCTGCAATGCGTGCATCGCTGGCTTGGGCTTGAGCCAGTGTGACTTCGCTGTCGATGTCTAGGTAGGCGTTGTGCGGGTTGCCGCCTGCACGCGCCAAAAAGGCGGTGGTTACTTCAACGGCGCTGACTTGCTTGGTTTTTAGTGCTTGGGCCAGTTGGGCCACGGTCATGTTGTGCAATGGGGTCACAGTTTGGGTCATGGTGGCTGCCTTACTCAATCACTTTGGGAACCAAGAACAAACCACGTTCCACAGCGGGCGCGCTTTGTTGGTTCAGGTCGCGTTGATTGGGCTCGCTGGCCACGTCGGGGCGCAGGCGCAGTTCGATGTGTGCGCCTTGCATGGCATCTACGGGGTGCGCCATGGGCAACACACCTGTGGTGTCGACGGCGCTGATTTGCGCAACGATGGCGAAGAAGTCATTGATTTTGTGAAGCATGCGTGCCTGTTCTTCAGGCTGGAGCTCTAGCCGGGCCAGGTTGGCGATGCGGCTGATGTCTTGGTCATTCAGTGACATACATAGATGGGGAAAAACCCCGCGGTTTGCGGGTGATGCGGTATTATCTCGCCTTTGTGAACGCGCCCGAGGGCGAGCTTTGAGGATAGACATGTTTGGATCTTTTCGTCGGTATTTCTCTACCGATTTGGCGATTGACTTGGGTACCGCCAATACCCTGATTTATGTGCGTGACAAAGGCATCGTCTTGGACGAGCCGTCGGTGGTTTCAATTCGCCACGAAGGCGGCCCACAAGGCAAGAAAACCATTCAAGCAGTAGGTCGCGAAGCCAAGGCCATGTTGGGTAAAGTGCCCGGCAACATCGAAGCCATTCGCCCCATGAAAGACGGTGTGATCGCCGATTTCACCGTGACCGAGCAAATGCTCAAGCAGTTCATCAAAATGGTGCACCCGCGCTCGGTGTTTCGTCCTAGCCCGCGAATCATCATTTGCGTGCCTTGCGGTTCTACACAAGTGGAGCGTCGCGCAATTCGCGAGTCCGCTTTGGGCGCTGGCGCCTCAGAGGTGTACCTGATTGAAGAACCTATGGCCGCCGCCATCGGCTCAGGCCTGCCTGTGTCCGAAGCGTCGGGCTCGATGGTGGTTGACATCGGTGGTGGCACCACTGAAGTGGGTGTCATCTCCTTGGGCGGTATGGTTTACAAAGGCAGCGTTCGTGTGGGTGGCGACAAGTTTGACGAAGCCATCATTAACTACATCCGCCGCAATTACGGCATGTTGATTGGCGAGCCCACGGCTGAAGCCATCAAGAAACAAATCGGCTCCGCGTTCCCTGGCTCTGAAGTCAAGGAAATGGAAGTCAAGGGCCGCAACTTGTCTGAAGGCGTGCCTCGTTCTTTCACGATTTCGTCGAATGAAATCTTGGAAGCGTTGACAGACCCCCTCAACAACATCGTCTCAGCCGTAAAAAACGCGCTAGAGCAAACTCCGCCTGAACTGGGTGCAGACATTGCCGAGCGCGGCATGATGCTCACCGGTGGTGGCGCGTTGTTGCGTGACCTCGACCGTTTGTTGGCCGAAGAGACTGGCTTGCCAGTCTTGGTGGCCGAAGACCCACTTACCTGCGTGGTGCGTGGTTGCGGCCTTGCCCTTGAGCGTATGGAGCGTTTGGGCTCCATCTTCACAAGCGAATAACCCAGTGCCACTGGGCACCCTAGACAACTCTACTCCGGCCTTCTTTAAGCAAGGCCCATCCGCCGTTTCTAAATTACTTTTCTTCAGTGCCTTGTCTGTGCTGTTGATGGTGGCGGATGTGCGGTTTGGGGTGACGCAGCCTTTGCGTGCTACTTTGTCTGTGGCGCTGTATCCAGTACAGTGGTTGGCCATGCGCCCGCAGGTGCTGGCTGAATATTCGGGCGAATACATGCAAGCGCGTGATGTGGCGCAAGCTTCGGAGCGTGATGCACGCGAACAGTTGTTGGTGCAAGCGCGTCGCTCAGGCCAGGTCGAGCAACTGGCGCTTGAGAACAAACAACTGCGTGAGTTGTTGAGTTTGAGTAAGCGTCTCGAATCCAAAGGTATGACGGCCGAGGTGCTGTACGACGCCGCCGACCCTTACACCCGCAAACTCATCATCAACAAAGGTTTGGTGGATGGCATCAAGCCCAGCTCCCCTGTGATGGACGAGCACGGTATCTTGGGTCAAGTGACCCATGTGCTGCCCTTGGTGAGTGAAGTGACCTTGGTGACAGACCGCGAGCACTCGATCCCCGTGCTCAACACGCGAACCGGTGCACGGGGCGTAGCGTATGGCGAAGCGGGGGGGGCACCTTTGTTAGAGCTGCGTTTCATGGCGACCAACGCTGACATTGAAGTGGACGATATTTTGTCTACCAGCGGAGTGGATGGCATTTACCCAGCTGGCGTCTTGGTGGGCAAGGTGACCAAGGTCGAGCGCCGTGCCGAAACCGCCTTTGCCCGCATCTTGTGCGAGCCTGTGGGTCGCGTTCAAGGCGCGCGTCATGTGATGGTCTTAGAGCCGTTGAGCGATCAGCTGCCGCCTCGCCCGCATTTTGAAAAACAAGTGCCAGTGGCCTTGCAAAAAGGTACCCGCCGATGATCATGCCGCGTGGCCAACAGCTGTTGTTACCAGCTAATCCTTTGTTTGTTTTGTTGACTCTGATTGCGGCCTTGTTTGCCAATATGGTGGTCAACATCAGCTTGGTGGGCAATGCATCTTGGATGCCTGACTTCTTGGCTTTGGTCTTGCTGTTTTGGTGCGTGCATCAGCCTCGTTTGGTGGGGATTGGTGTGGCTTTCTTTTTTGGCGTTGCCACAGATGTGCATCAAGCGGCCTTGTTGGGGCAGCATGCGATGAGTTACACCGCTTTGGGCTTTCTAGCCGTCATGGTTCACCGCCGTTTGTTGTGGTTCACGGTTCCTTCCCAGGCCATGCAGGTGTTGCCCTTGTTTGCACTGGTGCATGCCTTGGAGTTAACCGTGCGCATGATGTCGGGCGCCTTGTTTCCTGGCTGGATGATTTTTTTAGCGCCGCTTTTTGAGGCTGTTTTGTGGCCTTTGGTCAGCGTGTTATTGCTGGCGCCGCAGCGTCGCGCACCCAGCCCTGATTTGAATCGCCCTCTATGAGTGTGATTCGCGACATCGAGTCCGACCTGCGCCGATTCAGATCGCGCATGTTGGTGGTGACGGTGTCGATTTTGTTGTTGTTTGGCTTGTTGGCCTCGCGTTTGTTTTACTTGCAAGTGGTGCGCTACCGCGAGTTCAATGCACAAGCTGAAAACAACCGCACAGCTATCGTGCCTATTGTGCCCAACCGCGGCGTCATCATGGACCGCAACGGCGTCGTGTTGGCCACCAACTACTCGGCCTACACGCTTGAAATCACAGCTTCTAAGGTGATAGCGCCCTTGGAAGAAGTGATTGAGCAATTGTCAGGCGTGATAGACATTCAAGCGCGTGATAAACGCCGCTTTAAAAAGCAGATCAGTGAATCCAAGAGCTTTGAATCGGTGCCCATTCGTAACCGATTGACCGATGAAGAGGTGGCACGTTTTGCGGCCCAGCGATACCGTTTCCCAGGTGTTGAAATTCGCGCGCGTTTGTTCCGCAACTACCCTTATAACCAGTTGGCAAGCCACGTGATTGGTTATATCGGTCGCATCAACCCCTCTGAAAAAGGCAAGATTGAAGAGTCAGAAGACGCGGGTAATTACCGTGGGACCGATTACATAGGCAAACTTGGCGTTGAGCAAAGCTACGAAAAACAATTGCACGGCACCACGGGTGTGCAAGAAATGGAAACCTCAGCGGGTGGTCGAGCAGTTCGACGCCTTAACAGCAGCCAAGCAGTGCCGGGCAACAGTGTGGTGTTGTCCATCGACATCAAGCTGCAAAAGCTGGTCGAAGACCTATACGGCAAGCGCCGTGGCGCTTTGGTGGCTCTCGACCCTAAGACGGGCGAGGTGCTGGCCTTTGTGAGCAAGCCCACGTTCGACCCCAACTTGTTTGTGGATGGCATTGATTCTGAGAACTGGGCAGCGTTGAACGAGTCGATGGATAAGCCTTTGCTGAACCGCGCGCTGCGGGGGACTTACCCGCCAGGCTCCACCTACAAGCCCTTCATGGCATTGGCGGCGTTGCAAACGGGTAAGCGAACAGAAAAAACGCTGATTTCAGACCCTGGTTTTTTTATGTTTGGTAATCACCGTTTCCGCGACGACAAGGAAGGCGGACATGGCACGGTGGACATGTACAAATCCATCGTCGAATCCTGCGACACTTACTATTACTTGCTGGCGCGTGACATGGGCGTTGATCTCATGCATGACCAAATGAAGCCCTTGGGGTTTGGGCAAATCACGGGGATCGACATTTTGGGTGAGTCGCGCGGCGTGTTGCCGTCGACCGAGTGGAAGCGTGCAACTTACAAGAAGCCTGAGCAGCAGCGCTGGTATTCGGGTGAAACCATTTCGCTGGGTATTGGCCAAGGCTACAACAGTTTCACCATGCTGCAAATTGCACACGCCATGGGCACGGTGGCCAACAACGGTTTGAAGATGAAACCGCATTTGGTGCGCGAAGTGGTGGACGTGGAGACCAAGGTATCTACCGCAGTCGCCAAAGAACCCATCAGTCAATTGCCCCTAACGCCTGAAAACTTGGAAGTTATCAAGAAGGGCATGATTGGTGTGAACATCGAAGGCACATCGGCTACCAGCTTTGTGGGCGCGCAGTATGTGAGTGCTGGTAAGACCGGCACGGCGCAGGTGTTCACGGTGAAGCAAAACGAAAAGTACAACGCCGCCAATATTGATGAACGTATGCGCGATCACGCGTTGTTTGTGGCATTTGCTCCCGCCGACGACCCCAAGGTAGCCTTGGCCATGGTCGTGGAAAACGCTGGTTTTGGTGCACAAAATGCAGCGCCCATCGCACGCCGCGTGTTTGATTTCGTCATCATGGGCCAGTACCCCTCACAAGAAGACATCGAAGCGGTGCAAAAGGGCCAAGCCACGCGCCCCATAGGCAAAGCACGCGCTGTGGCGAGTGTTCCCTGGCCGCCCAAGTTATCAGAACTGGCGGCGGAAGAGCCTGTTGTGGCCGCAACAGTCAAGGCAGCATCCGCACCCAGCGTTGGCTTGGCGCAAAAACCTGCGGCGAGCGCCGCACGTTAATTTCCCTTAGCGTAAAAACGCGTCGAAGCTGGTTTTGCAAATCAGCGCACTTACCACCACGATGAACATGCCGCGTACAAAGCCTGCGCCGTGTTGCAAGGCCATGCGCGTCCCTAGTAAGCTGCCTGCCACATTGGCCATGGCCAGTGGCAAAGCCATGTGCCACCAGACATGGCCCTTGTAGGTGAACAGCACCAGAGCAGCAATGTTGCTGGACAGGTTAAGGAGCTTGGCCGCGACCGAGGCATTGAGAAAGTCGTAGCCTAGCCATCGCACCAGCAAGAACACAAAGAAGCTGCCTGTGCCCGGGCCAAAAAAACCGTCGTAAAAACCAATCGTCAACCCAATCGCGCTGGTGGCCAGCAACTCGGCGCGACCATGAAAACGCGGTGCATGGTGTCGGCCCATGTCTTTGCGCACGAGCGTGTAGACCAGTACCATCAGTAAAACGATAGGCAGCAAACGTCGCAAAAACTCAGGAGAGATCAGCGTGACTAGCCATGCTCCGGTAAAGGAGGCCAGCATCGTGCAGATGGCTGCTGGCAGTAAAGCAGACCAGCTCACGTGGATGCGGCGGCTGTACTGCCAAGTGGCAAACCCAGTGCCCCACATCGACGCACTTTTGTTGGTGCCAAGCAAAGTGGCGGGGGTGGTCGTTGGATACGCAGCGAACAAGGCGGGTAGCAAAATCAATCCGCCGCCGCCCACGATAGAGTCCACAAAGCCAGCCAAAGCAGAGGCAAAGGTGGTCAAAAAAAGTTCCATGCGTGGATTGTGGTCTTTAAAAGCAAGCGCTCAAAAGCAAAAGGCACCGGGGCGACCGGTGCCTTTTCCAGGGTGACGCTTCCTTGGGAAGTGTCTGTTGTGTTTGTCTCCTCGAACCCTCGTGATACGGCGCGAACGCCATTTCGAGTAATCAGACTTTAAGCCCTGCTATGTACGGTCACGACTAGGAAATTCCCTTGAGGGCTAACCCTAGGCCCCAGGTTCAGTTTGACGCTGCTTCGTGCGCCAGCCACTGTGCGGCCTTCTCGGCCAGCATCAACGTGGGGCTGTTGGTGTTGCCGCTGGTGATGGTGGGCATGACGCTGGCGTCCACCACGCGCAGGCCGCGCACCACACCGCCGCGCCCATCACGCACACGCAACTCGGGATCGACCACCGCCAAGGCGTCATTCAAGCGGCCCATGCGCGCGGTGCCCACGGGGTGGAAGATGGTGGTGGCAATGTCACCGGACAAGCGAGCCAAGTCTTCGTCGGTTTGGTATTGCACGCCGGGCTTCAATTCTTCAGGCTTGTATTTGGCCAGCGCCGGTTGAGCGGCGATGCGTCGTGTGACACGCAAAGAATCAGCCGCCACTTTGCGGTCTTCAGGCGTGCTCAGATAGTTGGGCGCAATCTGGGGTGCGTCAGCAAAATTAGCGCTGTTGATGTTGACCGTGCCACGGCTGGTGGGATTCAGGTTGCACACGCTGGCAGTGAATGCGTTGAAGCTGTGCAGGGGCTCGCCAAACGCTTCGAGGCTGAGTGGCTGCACGTGGTATTCGATGTTGGGGTAGCGCTGGTCTGGGCTGCTGCGCGTGAAAGCACCGAGTTGAGAAGGTGCCATGCTCATGGGGCCGCTGCGCTTGAAGGCGTATTCAAGGCCAATCTTGGCTTTGCCCCACCAGCTGCTGGCCAATGTGTTGAGCGTGTCCACGCCTTGCACTTTGAAGACCGAGCGAATTTGCAAATGGTCTTGCAGGTTGGCTCCCACGCCCGGCAAATCGATGACGGGTTCAATGCCGTGTTCTTTCAGCAAGTCCACTGGACCTAAGCCTGACAGTTGCAAAATTTGTGGCGTGCCAATCGCGCCCGCGCACAACACCACCGATTGTTTGGCGGTGACGGTGATGTGTTCTTGACCAGTCCAAACCTCAGCACCCGTGCAACGCTGGGTGCCATCGGCATCGGTGCTCATGTTCAGCTTGGCCACTTGTGCGGACGACCACAACTCAAAGTTGGGACGGGCGTAGCAAGTAGGACGGATGAAGGCCTTGGCGGTGTTCCAACGCCAACCACTTTTTTGGTTGACTTCAAAGTAGCCCACGCCTTCGTTGTTGCCACGGTTGAAGTCGTCGGTGGCGGGAATGCCCGCCTCAATGGCGGCTTGTGCAAACGCATCCAGCACGTCCCAGCGTAAGCGTTGTTTCTCGACGCGCCATTCGCCGCCCGCAATATGGTGGCGCAAGGTTTCGCCGTACACCGTGGTGTCAGCCAGAAGCACGTCGCTCTTGTGTCCTTTCGCGCCGTGCGAAGCATTTGCACCTGCGTGGTGGTCTTCGTGGAGTTTGAAATAAGGCAGCGTGTTGTCCCAGCGCCAGCGGGCGTCGCCTGTGATATCGGCCCATTGGTCATAGTCGCGGGCTTGGCCGCGCATGTAAATCATGCCGTTGATGCTGGAGCAGCCGCCCAACACCTTGCCACGCGGGTAGCGTAAGCTTCGGCCGTTCAGGCCGGCATCGGGTGCGGTGTTGTAGAGCCAATCGGTGCGTGGGTTGCCAATGCAATGCAGGTAGCCGACGGGGATGTGAATCCAGTGGTAATCATCTTTGCGGCCTGCTTCGATGAGTAGCACGCGTTTGCTGGCGTTGGCGCTCAGGCGGTTGGCGAGCAAGCAGCCGGCTGTGCCTGCGCCGACGATGATGTAGTCGAACTCGGTATCACTCATGCAGATGTCTCAACTTTTTGTTGTTGTGTGCAGGGATGGTAGCTTGAGAGGGTTACAGCGCACTTGCGAGTGCAGCGCTAAATTGGGGTGGCATGTTGCCGCGACATTCGGATGCGCAGCAGACGAGGAGCAAAACATGCCACCCCAAGCTGCCGATGCACCCGCAACAGCGCCAACCCCAAAGAGCAAAAGTTACTTAGACGTAGGCATCACGAATTCAGCGCCTTTGCCAATGCTCTCAGGCCAACGTTGCATGACGCTCTTTTGCTTGGTATAGAAACGCACACCTTCTTCGCCGTAGGCGTGCATGTCGCCAAACAAGCTCTTCTTCCAACCGCCAAAACCATGCCATGCCATAGGTACGGGGATTGGCACGTTGATGCCGACCATGCCCACTTGGATGCGGCGCGAAAATTCGCGTGCCACGTTGCCGTCGCGGGTGAAGCAGCTCACGCCGTTGCCAAACTCGTGAGCGTTGATCAGGTCAACCGCTTGTGCGAAGTCGGCCACACGCATGCAGCTCAAAACTGGGCCGAAGATTTCTTCTTTGTAGATGCGCATCTCGGGAGTGACGTTGTCAAATAAGGTGCCGCCCATCCAGAAGCCGTCTTTGCAGCCTTCACCAGCGGTGGACGCGTCAAAGTGGCGGCCGTCGACCAGCAAGCGTGCGCCTTCTTTGACGCCTTGCTCGATGTAGCCGGTGATGCGCTTATGAGCAATGTCGGTCACGATGGGGCCCATTTCGGCAGCGAGGTTTTCCCCGTTGAGCACTTTCAAGGATTTGGTGCGCTCAATCAATTTGGGCATCAAACGGTCAGCCACGTCGCCGACCAACACGGCCACGCTGATGGCCATGCAACGCTCGCCGGCGGAGCCGTAGGCTGCGCCAATTAAAGCGTCAATCGCTTGGTCAATGTCGGCATCGGGCATCACCACCATGTGGTTCTTTGCGCCGCCCAAGGCTTGCACGCGCTTGCCGTGGTGTGCGCCAGTCTCATAAATGTAGTTGGCGATGGGCGTGGAACCCACAAAGCTGATGGCTTTCACGTCGGGGTGGACCAGCAACGCATCCACCGCTTCTTTGTCGCCTTGCACCACGTTGAACACGCCATCAGGCAAGCCCGCTTGTTTGAGCAACTCGGCCATGAAAATGGCCGGTGTTGGATCAATCGGGCTAGGCTTCAAGATAAAGGTGTTGCCTGCGGCGATGGCCACGGGGAACATCCAAGCGGGCACCATGACGGGGAAGTTGAAGGGCGTGATGCCTGCCACGACGCCGAGGGGCTGACGCATAGTCCAGTTGTCAATGCCGGTCGAGACTTGCTCGGTGAAGTCGCCCTTGAGCAACTGAGGAATGCCGGTGGCGAACTCGACGATGTCGATGCCGCGGCTCACTTCGCCTTGGGCATCGGTGAAAACTTTGCCGTGCTCGGCGGTGATCATGTGGGCCAGCTTGTCTTTGTTTTGGTTGATGAGTTCTAAGAACTTGAACATCACGCGGGCGCGGCGCAAGGGCGGGGTGTCAGCCCAAGCGGGAAAAGCTTTTTGTGCGGCGGCCACAGCGGCATTCACATCGGCCACATTGGCCAAACTCACGTTGCTGGTGACGGCGCCTGTGGCGGGGTTGTAAACGGGCTGGGTGCGCGTGCTGCTGCCGTTGGCAACTGCGCCGTTGATGTAATGCGCGATGTGGGCTTGTGTCATGGTGTGTCTCGTGGTGTGTAAAAGATCATGCAGTGTAGGCAGGGTGTTTGCATGCCACAAGTGTCAAATCTTGAATTGATTGTTCAAAATAGTGAACAATCAAGTCATGAATGACCAAAAAATCAGTGAACTCTGGCACCACCTGCATTGGCTCAGCGTGCTGGCGCAACAAGGTAGCTACACAGCAGCGGCAGCTCGCTTGGGCGTGAGCAAAGCGGCCATGAGCCAACGCATTGCCGAACTAGAGCGTGCCGCCCGCGTGCCTTTGGTGCAGCGCACCACCCGCAGTGTGCGTTTGACCGAGGCGGGGCAGCGGCTGGTCGACAACACCCGCGCATCGTTTGAGCAAATCGAACACAGCTTTGCCCAGGTACGAGACTTGGCTGACGTGCCCAGCGGCTTGTTGCGCGTGACAGCGCCAGTCGCGTTTGCGCGCCAGCAGCTGGCCCCTCGCTTGGCTGACTTTTTGCGAGAGTACCCCGACGTGCGGCTGGAGTTGGACATGTCAGATCGCCTGAGCACTTTGGCGACGGAAGGTTTTGACTTGGCCATTCGCCACACCGCCCGTCCGCCAGACACCCATGTGGCTTGGACTTTGTGCAGCACGCATTCAGTGTTGGTAGCCAGCAAAACGTATTTACGCCGCGCAGGCACGCCACATTCGCCAGCTGAATTGCAAGATCACAACTGCTTGCACTACTTGCGCGCGCAAGACACCCCCACTTGGACGCTGGCGCGCGTGAAAATCAAAGCCAAAAGCAATGCCAATGACCAACGCATCACCGTGCCTGTGAAAGGGCAGCTCGCCGCGAACAACAGCGAGGCCTTGCGCGAAGCCGCATTGACTGGCTTAGGCATTGCGCTGCTGCCCGACTTCAGCGCACAAGCGTCGCTGCAACAAGGCGAGCTGGTGCAGGTCTTGCCAGAATGGCAGCCCGTGGGGGCTTTCGCCGAACAAATCTTTGCAATTCGTCCGTACTCACCCCATGTGCCACGTGCGGTGACCGCTTTGGTGGATTATTTGCGCAGGGCGATGGCTGCGGGGTTTACCGCGTGAAAATTGGCTTTTTAACGGCCGCCTGAAATGTCCATCAAGCTCATGGTGGTGTAACTCGATGCATCGCTGAGCAGCCACACGATGGCCTGCGCCACCTCCTCGGCCGTGCCTGCGCGCTGCATGGGAATCAGGTGCGCCAAGTCGCGGGCGCGGTTGGGCAAGCCCCCTGAAGCGTGGATGTCGGTGTCGATCAAGCCAGGGCGAACAGCGTTCACGCGGATGCCTTCGGCTGCCACTTCTTTGGCCAAGCCAATGGTGAAGGCATCGATTGCGCCCTTAGCCGTGGCGTAGTCGACATACTGACCCGCGCCGCCCAACCGCGTGGCGGCACTGGACAGGTTCACAATGCTGCCGCCTGTGCCGCCGTGCAAGGTGCTCATGCGGCGAACAGCTTCGCGCGCACAGGCCAGCGAGCCCAAGATGTTGATGCGCATCATGCGTTCCCATCGTTCCCAGCTTTGCGCGTCAACTTTGGCGGTTATGTCCACCACACCCGCGCTATTGACGAGCCCTGAGATGCGACCCAATTTGTCATCCACTTCGGCAAACATGCGCATGATTTGCGCCTCGTCCCCCACATCAGCTTGCACCGCAAAGGCTTTGCCGCCTGTGTCTCGAATACGCGTCACCACCTGGTTGGCGGCTTGTGCGTTGCTGGCGTAATTGACGGCGACCGCCCAGCCGTTTTGTGCCGCCAACATGGCAGTGGCTGCGCCAATGCCGCGGCTCGCGCCGGTGATTAAGAGTACGGGGTTCAATTTAGTCTCCTTGGTGTTGTGGGTCTGGTTAAATATGGGCACGATACATGGACAGCCCAGAAATACGAGTAACCTGACTGACACCAACTTCGAAAAGTTTAAGAAAGAATCAACATGACCGTTCGACTTCACGCTACCGATGGCTTTGAATTCCCTGCTTATGTTGCGCACCCCAAAGGCGCGCCTAAAGGTGCCATCGTGGTGTTGCAAGAGATTTTTGGCGTCAATGCCCACATCCGCGAAGTGGCCGATGGCTATGCCGCAGAGGGCTATTTGGCGGTGGCGCCCGCAACGTTTCATCGCGCCAAGCACGGCGTAGAGTTGGGTTATGCGCCTGACGACATGCAAGCCGGCATGGTGCTGAAGACGGCAGTCGAATCCATGCCTGGTCTAGGCGTGATGGCTGATATTCAAGCGGCCGTCGACTACGCCGCCAAGACGAGTGGCGGCAAAGTGGGCATCGTGGGCTACTGCTGGGGCGGCTTGCTGACTTGGCGTGCTGCCGAGATGGTGACTGGATTGAGCGCTGCTGTGCCTTACTACGGCGGGGGTTCAACCACAGACGAAGAAATGGCGCGCCATCCCCACTGCCCCGTGTTGGCGCACTACGCCGAACAAGACCATTGGATTCCGTTGAACACCGTTGAAAAGTTCAAGCACGCACACCCCGAAGTAGAGGTGCATTTGTACCCAGCTGACCATGGATTTAACTGCGACCACCGCGGCGCGTACCAAGAAGCATCAGCCAAGATGGCACTACACCGCACCTTGGCTTTCTTTGCCAAGCATGTGGGCTAAGGCTCAGTCTTTAAGGGCGCAGTGACTTGCGCTGCGCTTCAAGTCAAGCCGTGTAGTTTTTTCGCGGCGTCAATCGCGAAGTAAGTCAGTACGCCATCTGCGCCTGCGCGTTTGAAGGCGAGCAAGCTTTCCATCATGACCGCGTCGTGGTCGAGCCAGCCGTTTTGTGCGGCGGCTTTGAGCATGGCGTATTCGCCACTGACTTGGTAGGCAAAGGTTGGTACTTTGAATTCGTCTTTCACGCGACGCACCACATCCAGATAGGGCATGCCGGGCTTGACCATCACCATGTCCGCGCCTTCAGCGATGTCGAGCGCCACTTCGCGCAGTGCTTCGTCGGTGTTGCCGG
>CAJBHE010000309.1 GCA_903952885.1 uncultured Burkholderiales bacterium | reverse complement strand
TGGTGCGAACGGTGAACCACTCTTTGACCTTGTTGGCCACTTCGGGTTGCAGCCTCGGCTTGCCGTCTTCACCTAGGTCTTGCGTCCACTTCTCTAAGAAGTCAACACAGCGTGGATCAGACAGCTTGAAGAAGAAATGCTCAGAGCTTTTCAGTTCAGGCTTAGCGCCCGACAAAGCGGAGAACGGGTTGATCAGGTCGGTGGGAGCGTAAACCGCGCCGCACACTTCGCAGTTGTCGCCGTACTGGTCGTGGGCGTGGCACTTGGGGCACTCGCCTTTGATGAAGCGGTCGGGCAAGAACATGTTCTTCTCGGGGTCGAAGAACTGGTCAATCGTGCGGCGCTCGATAAGCGAGCCGCCTGCTGATTCGGGGATGTCGCGCAAGTCACGGTAAATCTGGCGGGCTAGTTCGTGGTTCTCAGGCGCGTCGGTGCTGTGCCAGTTGTCAAACTGGATGTGAAAGCCGTCCAAATACGGCTTGCGGCCAGCGGCAATGTTGGCCACAAACTGCTGCGGGGTGATGCCCGCCTTCTCGGCGGCAATCATGATGGGCGCACCGTGTGTGTCGTCCGCGCCTACGAAATCGACCTTGTGGCCCTGCATTCGCTGGAAACGCACCCAGATGTCGGCCTGGATGTACTCCATGATGTGACCGATGTGGAAGTTGCCGTTGGCGTAGGGCAGGGCGGTGGTGACGAAAAGCTGGCGCTGGGACATTTGGAAGCAAGACCTTAGGGCTAAGGGGTCGATTTTAGTTCCTGCAGAATCTGCGCATGAATGTTCCCAGCTTTGACGATTTCAAACGAGCCGCCATGGCCGCTGGCTATGACGAGGTGATCGAGCGCAAGTGGGCCCCCAACACCTTGCTGGACACCCATACCCACCCGTTTGCCGTGCAAGCCGTTGTGACGCAGGGCGAGATGTGGCTCACCGTCGATGGCCAAACTCAGCACTTGTTGTCCGGCTCAACGTTTGAGCTGGCACGCGATGTCCCGCATGACGAGCGCTATGGTGCTGAGGGAGCCACGTATTGGGTAGCGCGCAAAAACGTCTGATCGTCACGCGTTTCGTCCCTGCATGACCTGCCCCTGATGCGGTCAAACGCACCGCGCTAGACTTGCGCCCACTTCCGATTCCTAGAACAAAGAAATTTATGGCCCTGACCGAACAAGCCCTGACCGCTGCGCTGCAGACCGTCATCGACCCCAACACCGGCAAAGACTTTGTCACCACCAAAGCGCTGAAGAACTTGCAAATCAACGGCGGCGACGTGTCGTTTGACGTGGTACTGGGCTACCCCGCCAAAAGCCAAATTGCAGGTTTTCGTAAAGAGCTGATCGCCGCGGCCAAAAGTGTGGCTGGCGTGAGTAACGTGTCGGCCAACATCACCATGAACATCGTGGCGCACGCTGCTCAGCGCGGCGTGGCGCTTTTGCCGCAAGTCAAAAACATCATTGCCGTGGCCTCAGGCAAGGGCGGCGTGGGCAAAAGCACCACCGCAGCCAACTTGGCTTTGGCTTTGGCTGCTGAGGGTGCAAGTGTGGGTTTGCTGGACGCCGACATTTACGGCCCCAGCCAGCCCATGATGATGGGCATCGAAGGCCGCCCCGAGAGCAGCGACGGCCAAACCATGGACCCGCTGGAGAACTATGGCGTGCAAGTCATGTCCATCGGTTTCTTGGTCGACCAAGACGAAGCCATGATTTGGCGCGGCCCCATGGCCACCCAAGCGCTGGAGCAGTTGCTGCGCCAAACCAACTGGAAATCGCTGGACTATTTGATTGTGGATATGCCTCCAGGCACGGGCGACATTCAGCTCACGCTGAGCCAACGCGTGCCGATGACAGGTGCGGTGATCGTCACCACACCGCAAGACATTGCCCTGCTCGACGCCAAAAAGGGCATCAAGATGTTTGAAAAGGTGGGCGTGCCTATCCTCGGCTTGGTCGAGAACATGGCCGTGCACGTGTGCACCAACTGCGGATACATCGAACACATCTTTGGCGCAGACGGCGGCAAGAAGTTGGCCGCCAAAGACGGCATGGATTACCTAGGCGCATTGCCACTCAACATGCAAATTCGTCTGCAAGCTGACAGCGGCAAGCCCACCGTGGTGGCCGATCCCGATGGCGAAGTGGCCGGCATTTACAAGGCTGTAGCCCGCCAAGTGGCTGTGAAGATTGCTGCGAAGGCCAAAGACTTTTCTAGCAAGTTTCCGAGCATCAAAATTTCTAAAGAGACTTGATCCAACCATGTCGCAACGTCCCAGCCTCCAAGTCGCCGTTGTCATGCGCCGCGAGCGTGTACCCGGCGACATGAGCCGTTGGCAGCCGTGGCGCTGGGTGCTGCACGACGTCACAGGCCACGACGTGTTGCCGCATGCCGAACACTTTGGCAGCGAGCCGCGCTGCATGCGTCAAACTGACGACGAACAAATGTGGCTGCACCCTGGCTTCACGGTGACTCTGTTCAAAGACGATGCCGAGGGCTATTACCTCAACGCCTCATCACCTGCACCGTGCTGGTTTGTGTTGTGGCGCATGGAAGAAGAGCCCAGCATCGCAGACGAGGTCATGGCCGTACCAACCATGGTCAGCCTGAGCTACCACGATGCAGGCCGATGGCTAGACGCCCAAGAAAACGTAGACCAAGTGCCTGCCCCTACTGAGGTGGTGGCGTGGATGAATGAATTCATTGATGAGCATCGGGTGGTCGAGGCCAAGCGCCGCCGTCGCCCCGACAGCTTTAGAACTTTGCAAGACCGTTTCGGTAACCCAGCCTCTGTGAGCACCGAAAAAATTCGCGGTGGCGGCCAGCACAACGGAGGCGGTCATGGCCAATGACGATGGCACACCCGCAGGATTTTTAAGCCGTTGGTCGCGCCGCAAAGTCGATGAACGCGCGGGCCGTCCGCTGGATGAGCCCAAACCTGCAGTGGCAGAAGTTGCCCATTCGCCAGCCCCCCTGCCAACTTCAGTGCACCCAACGAGCGTCTCTCATGTTCCGTCCGCGCAAGGCCCCAAACCGTCAACAGCAAGTTCAGCTTTAGATGGGCAAGCGACCAATCCAACCCCCACATTGGCCGATACCCAGCAACTCACTCCCGAGTCCGACTTCACGGGTTTCATGGCCCGAGGCGTCGCCCCAGACGTGAAAAACGCGGCCATGAAAAAGCTGTTTGCCGACCCGCACTTCAATGTGATGGACCGCCTAGACATTTACATCGACGACTACGGCATTCCCGACCCGCTGCCCTTGGCCATGCTGCGCCAACTGACCAGCGCCAAAACGTTAAATTTATTTGATGACGAAGCCGAAGAAGTCAAAGTCGTGGCACAGTCCGTCCCTGCTGAAAACACTTCTAACCCCGAGCCCACCACGCATGACCACGCTGATTTGCGACTGCAACCAGACCCAACCCCTGGACCCGAAGGCGCTGAGCCAAGGCCTGTCTGAGCCGCTCACGCTGCACACTGCGTTGTGCCGCCGTGAAGCGGGTGCTTTCATCCAAGCCGTGCAAGGCATAGACGATGTGGTGGTGGCCTGCACCCAAGAGCAACGCCTGTTTGGCGACTTGGCGGTGGAGGCGCAAGCCAAAACTTCGGTCATCAAATTCGTCAACATCCGTGAGACGGGGGGCTGGAGTGCTGATGCCAAAAATGCATCGCCCAAAATTGCCGCGCTCTTAGCTGCTGCGCATTTGCCCGACCCTGAACCAGTGCCTACGGTCACGTTCAAGAGCGCAGGGCGCTTGTTGATCTTGGGTCAAATGGACCAAGCCGAGCAAGCCGCAGCTTTGTTGGCCGACACCCTGAACGTGACGATCTTCACCCAAGGCGCGGGTGACGCTGGCGGCGCACAAAACCGTACTTACCCCGTGTTGGGCGGGCAAGTGGTGCGTGTGGAAGGTTGGTTGGGCGCGTTCAAGCTGACCTGGCAAAACAACAACCCCATCGACTTAGACCTTTGCACACGTTGCAACGCCTGCGTCGCCGCATGCCCAGAGCAAGCGATTGGCCTGGACTACCAAATTGACATGAGCAAGTGCAGCTCACACCGCGACTGCGTGGCCGCTTGCGGTGCAGTGGGTGCGATCAACTTCCAGCGCGAAGCGCAAGAAGAAACAGCCGAGTTCGACCTCGTGCTCGACCTACGCGATCAAAGCGCGTTCAACCGTCACGCGTTGCCCCAAGGCTATTTCCGTGGCGCAACACCTGCCAACTTGCTGCGCTTGCGCGAGCTGGTGGGCGAGTTTGAAAAGC
>CAJBHE010000308.1 GCA_903952885.1 uncultured Burkholderiales bacterium | reverse complement strand
CATTCTCGCAAGTGATCACGCTCTACATCACGCCTGTGATTTACATCTACCTTGAAAAGTACAGCGGCAAAGGCCCAATGGAAATCCCTGCGGAGATGATGCCTTAATGCACAAGGCAGACGGAGCCTAGATGGCTCCGTCAAACATCATCACATCTACCTCGTCGCCCACCGCGACATTGCCTTGCCCGTGGTGCAACACGATGAGTCCATTGCCTTGCACCATCGAGCTCAGTACGCCTGAGCCTTGGTTGCCGGTGGTGCGAACTTGCAGTGTGCCGTTAGGCGAAGTGCTGACAAAGCCTCGTTGGTATTCAGTGCGACCTGCTTTCTTGCGCAGGGGCTCTAAGCTTTTTGCGCGCAACAACGGCGCTGGCTTGGCTGTGCTACCCATCATGCGCAAGAGGGCAGGGCGCACAAAGGCGAGGAAGGTCACCATCACGGCCACGGGGTTGCCAGGCAAGCCAAACAACACGGACTTACCTATGCGACCCACGGCCATCGGGCGGCCAGGGCGCATGGCAATTTTCCAAAACGCTACGTCGCCCTGTTTTTTCATCATGGCTTTGGTGAAGTCTGCTTCGCCCACGCTTACACCACCGCTGGTGATGATGGCGTCTGCCTCAAGTGCCACTTTGGCAAACGCGGCTTCTAAGAGATTGGGCTCGTCACGCACGACACCCATGTCGATCAGCTCGCAGCCCATCCGGGTGAGCAGGCCAAAGACGGTGTAACGGTTACTGTCATACACCGCGCCTTCGCGGGGCGCATCGCCCAAGCTGAGCACTTCGTCGCCGGTAGAGAAATAGGCTACGCGTAAGCGGCGGTGCACGCGCACATCGGGCAGACCAAGGCTGGCGACGAGTCCCAGTGCAGCAGGCGTGAGGTGTTGGCCCGCTTTAAGTGCAGGCTCACCTTGCATCAAGTCTTCGCCCATCAAGCGGCGGTTGTCACCGGCTTTAAGAATATTGGGGGGGATGGTGACGGTGGTCACATTGTGTGCGCTGTCGACTTGGCAAAATTCTTGTGGAGCGATTGTGTCTAACTCGTCGGGCAAGATAGCGCCCGTCATGATCTTCAGACATTCGCCCGCATTGACTTTTCCCTGCCACGCTTTGCCGGCCAGTGCAGTGCCAACTACGCGCAGGCGGAGGGGTTGGTCAGCTTGCAATTGCGCCGCATCAAATGCAAAGCCATCCATGGCCGAGTTGTTGTGGGCAGGCACGCTGATGGGCGAGACTACGTCTTGAGCCAATACGCGGCCCAAGGCATCAAATAAAAACACATCTTGTGAATCGTCGGCAGACACGGGCTGTACAAGTTCGCGCAAAAACGCGTTGACTTGATCGACGCTCAAAGCTTGTGGGTCATAGCCTTGCAGGGCTGCGGCGATGTCGTCAATGCTTTTCATGGTGCAGCGTTTTCGAGGGCTTGCAGTTCGTTCAAGGTGTTCACGTTGGCAAAGGCCAGCGGGTCGTCGCTGGGCGCGTCAAACGGCACTTCAACTGTTTTGTGTTGCGCGGTCCATGCGTCAATCTTGCGGCCACCGGTGTGCATGAACTTGACCAAGCTTTCGGACAATTCAATCTTCATCAAGCAAAAGACGGGTTGCGCGCGAAGCTGGGTTTGACCATATTCATCGGTTTCAGGTGCGGCTGCCATGGCGATGTCAGCGTCTTCGCTCACCAAAGCTTGGGCAAGGCGCTCAGCTAAGTCGAGGGGCAAGCGCGGTGTATCGCAGGGCACGGTCAGCAGATAGGGAGTTTCGGCACGCTCTAAGCCCACCAAAAAACCAGACAAGGGACCCGCAAAGTCGGCCGAGGCATCAGGCCATACCGATGAGCCAAATGACTCGTAGGCCGACAGGTTGCGGTTGGCGTTGACCATCACGCTTTCAACTTGGGGGCCAAGCCGCATCAGGGTGTTCAAGGCGAGCGGGATGCCGTTGAAGTTTTGCAAGCCTTTGTCTACCCCTCCCATCCGGCTGCCGCGGCCACCCGCCAAGATGAGGCCGGTGATGTCTTGAGGTGAGATGGTGTGTGTCATGTAAGTTGGGTTTTGAGGAAGGGGTTTGGGGCTTAGCCGCCTATATAGCTCATCTCGACGCGGCGTAAAGTCGATGAACTGTTCAGCGCGCTGTCAGCAGGTAGGAAGGCACGCAGTTCAGAGTAACGGTCATCGCGACCTTGCCAAATGTGACCAATGGCCGATGCAAGTTCGTTATCGGTGGCTTGTGCCCCACGCATGAGGCTGCGCAAATCGTAGCCTTGTGTGGCAAACAAGCAGAGGTAGAGCTTGCCTTCGGTGGAGAGACGGGCGCGGTTGCAGTCGCGGCAAAAGGCTTGGGTCACGCTGCTGATGACGCCGACTTCGCCCAAACTGGGGTCAAAGCTGCCAGCGGCGTTGGCATAACCCCACCGTTGGGCGGTTTCGCCAGGTGAGCTGGCATTGAGCGATACGAGAGGAAATTCCTCTTGAATGTGTTGGATGACTTCTGCGGAGGGCAGCACGTCGTCCATGCACCAGCCGTTGGTTGCGCCCACGTCCATGTATTCGATGAAGCGCAGGGTGATGCCGCTGCCACGGAAGTGGCGGGCCATGGGTAGGATTTGGTCGACGTTGGTGCGACGCTTGACCACCATGTTGACTTTGAGGCCAGGGAAAAGGCCATTGGCGTCTGACCCCAAGCCCGCGTCTTTGGCGGCGGCGATGCCGTCCAGCACATTGGAGACGGGAAAGTCCACATCGTTCATGGCACGGAACACAGCATCATCCAGACCGTCTAAGCTGACCGTCACGCGGTTCAGGCCTGCGTCTTTGAGTGACTTGGCTTTGCGGGCCAACAACGAACCGTTTGTTGTCAGGGTGAGGTCTAGGGGCGTGCCATCTGGCGTTTGGATGTTCGCGAGTTGGGCCACCAAGATTTCAAGGTTTTTGCGCAGCAGCGGCTCACCGCCGGTGAGGCGAATTTTGCGCACGCCATGGGCCACAAACACTTTGGCGAGGCGGGTGATTTCTTCAAAGTTCAGCAATTCGCCGTGCGGCAGGTAGGCGTAATCTTTGTTGAATACCTCTTTGGGCATGCAGTAGTTACAGCGAAAGTTGCAACGGTCGGTCACGCTGATGCGCAGGTCGTGCAGCGGGCGACCCAAGCTGTCGCTGAGCAGCCCCGTGGCACTGATGGGGTGGGCAGGCAACCTGGCAGGCAGAGCCAGCAGCCGTTGGTCGACAAGGGGGATCACGCGTTCAGACATAGGGGTGTGATTTTGCCTGAGTGGCCAATCCCCTGAGCCTTGAAGCAAAGAGTTTCAAAGGACACGTCCAGACGCAAGCCCCATGAAAGTAAAATCGGGGCTAATAATCAGTGTTTCTTCTTTAACTTTTATAACAACACCCCATGTCCCTTAATCTAGTCACCCCCGGTAACAAAGTTCCTGAAGCCTTCAACGTGATCATCGAAATCCCGATGAACTCAGACCCTGTGAAGTACGAAGTCGACAAAGAGTCTGGCGCCCTGTTTGTGGACCGTTTCATGGGTACGGCCATGCATTACCCCACCAACTACGGCTATGTGCCACAAACCATCGCTGGCGACGGTGACCCTGTGGATGTGTTGGTGATGACACCTTTCCCATTGCCACCCGGCGTGGTGGTGCCTTGCCGTGCGTTGGGCATCTTGATGATGGAAGACGAGGGCGGCATGGACGGCAAAGTGTTGGCCGTGCCCACTGAGAAAATATTGGCTCGTTACAGCCACATCAAATCATTGGCCGACATCCATGAGTTGCAGTTGCAACAAATCGCCCACTTCTTTGAGCACTACAAAGACCTCGAAAAAGGCAAGTGGGTCAAGGTCAAGGGCTGGGAAGGCATTGAGTCTGCCCACAAGGAAATCGTGGACGGCATTGCCAACTACAAGAAATAATTTCTGGTTGTTTTCAACGCAAGCCCGCCTTTTGCGGGCTTTTTTGTTTCTGTGGTTTTTTGTGCGTTTTATTGCGGCTCTTGGCGTTTGAGGGGACTGCGCTCCGCCAAGTGGTCGAGGTAATTGTCGACACCCGCTGATTCCCGCTCTAAAAACCGTTCCACGGCATCGGCAAACGCAGGGTGGGCCAACCAATGCGCGCTGTAGGTGACCACGGGCATCAGGGCGCGGGCCATTTTGTGTTCGCCTTGCGCACCGCCTTCAAAGCGTTGCACGCCGTTGGCAATGCACCAGTTCAGAGGTTGGTAGTAGCAGGCTTCAAAGTGCAGGCAGTCCACGCGTTCTAAAGCGCCCCAATAACGGCCATAAGCCACGGCATTGGAATTGCCCAGCCCTTGTACAGCCACCAAACTGCTGGCGATGGGCTGACTTTCGCGCTCCGCCAAAAACAGCACCCAGTTGTGGGGCATGTCGTGTTGCATGTGTTCAAAGAAGGCAGGGCTGAGGTAGGGCGCATTGCCGTGTTCGAGGTAAGTGCGTTCGTAGCACTGGTAGAAAAACCCCCAGTCTTCGCTGCTGATGTCCGTACCCACCGAAGTGCGAAAAGTCACGCCTGCATCGGCCACACGGCGACGTTCTTGTTTGATTTTTTTGCGCTTTTCTTGCGAGAGGCTGGCTAGGAATGCATCGAAGTTCTCAAAGCGTTGACCTTGCGGGCTGGTGTTGTGCCAATGGAATTGCACGGTTTGCCGCTGCATCAGGCCCAGTGCTTCGCAGGCGGCGCGGTCGTTGGGGCTGGTGAATAACAGGTGCAGGGAGGAGAGGTGGAACTGCTTGGCCACATCCACCATGGCTTGAAGCAGGGCTTGGCGAGCTGTTGCGTCGATGGCCAACAAGCGCGAGCCAGGCACAGGCGTAAAGGGCACGGCGCAAGTCGCTTTGGGGAAGTAGTTCAGGCCATGGTTTCCATAAGCGTTGGCCCAGGCCCAGTCAAACACGTATTCGCCATAGGAATGGTCTTTGATGTAAAGCGCACTAGCGGCTGCCAAGGTCTCACCCTGCCAGATTGACACAAACTGCGGTGTCCAGCCCGTGTCGCCCGTTGCGCTGCGGCTATTGTGCAAGGCGGCCAAATAGGCATGCTGCATGAAGGGAGAGGGCGCGTCTTGCTGGGCCAATAAAGCATCCCACGCTTCAGCGGGGATATCGAGCGGGCTCGTGTGAATGCGAATGACATAATCCATTTTCTTGCTAGACCTGTTTTACTTTGGACGATGTGCCTGCTGCCATGACTCTCAAAATTTGTGTTGCTCAGTTGAATTTCGTGGTGGGCGACATGGCGGGTAACGCCCAGAAAATCATCGATTGCGCTGCCGCGGCTTACCAAGACGGCGTCCGCTTAGTGCTAACGCCCGAGCTGTCGCTGTGCGGCTATGCCGCCGAAGATTTATTCCTTCGCCCCTCATTCATCAAGGCCTGTGATGATGCCCTGAAAACGGTGTCCGCCGCTCTGAGCGGGTTAAAGGGCTTGCATCTGGTGGTGGGCCACCCATCGGGCGGTGACGAGCGCACACGTTCGGTGTCGGTGCAACGCCGCTTCAACATGGCCAGCGTGGTATGCGAAGGCCAAGTGGTTGCCGCGTATGCCAAGCGCGAGCTACCCAACTACCAAGTGTTTGACGAGCGCCGCTACTTCGTGGCGGGTGAGCAACCTTGCGTGTTTGACGTGGCTGGCACGAAAGTCGGCCTCCTGATTTGTGAAGATGCTTGGTTTGATGCGCCTGCTGCAGACGCCAAAGCGGCGGGTGCAGAACTGCTGGCCGTGATCAACGCTTCGCCATTCCATGTGGGCAAGGGTGACGAGCGCGAGCAGGCGATGCGTGCCCGTGTGCAAGCCACGGGCTTGCCTTTGATTTACGCGCATTTGGTGGGCGGTCAAGACGAGGTGGTGTTTGAAGGCCGCTCTTTCGCAATCAATGCTGATGGGGCCCTGGCCGCGCGTGCGCCAAGTTTTGAGGTGGCTTCGTTTGCGGTGTATGTGACGCGAGATCACGAGGCTCCAACGGAGCAAGGCGCTGTCAGTCAGCAGGCCGCGCTTGCTTCAAGTCAATCTTGCGCCGCTTTGCATCTGTCAGGCGAAGTCGCCAAAGATGGTTCGCTCGAAGCCGACCTCTGGCACGCCCTCGTGTTGGGCGTGCGTGACTACATCCGCAAAAACGGTTTTCCTGGGGTCTTGCTGGGCTTATCAGGCGGCATTGATTCAGCCTTGGTGCTGGCCCTTGCGGTGGATGCCCTGGGTGCAGATCGGGTGCGTACAGTCATGATGCCGTCGCCTTACACCGCTGAGATCAGCTGGGTGGATGCGCGTGACATGGCCCAGCGTATGGGGGTTCGCTACGACGAGGTGTCCATCGTGCCGGAGCTTGAGGCTTTTTTGGGCTCACTCAAGGACGACTTTGAGGGCACTCAGCTCGACACCACCGAAGAAAACATCCAAGCGCGCATTCGTGGCACGCTGCTGATGGCTTTGTCCAACAAGTTTGGCTCCATCGTGCTGACCACGGGCAACAAGAGCGAAATGGCCACAGGCTATTGCACGCTTTATGGCGACATGGCGGGTGGCTTTGCCGTCATCAAAGACGTGGCCAAAACTTTGGTGTTCAAGTTGGCGCGTTGGCGCAATGTCAATGACCCTTATGGAACAGGCGTTCAGCCTATTCCGGAGCGCATCATCACGCGCCCGCCCAGTGCAGAGCTGCGCCCCGACCAAACTGACCAAGACAGTCTGCCGCCCTATGAGGTGTTGGACGAGATCGTCTCTCGCTTCATGGAAAACGACCAAAGCTCTGAAGACATCATTGCGGCAGGCTTTGCGCGTGCCGATGTGGAGAAGGTGACTCGCTTGATTCGTATCAACGAGTACAAGCGCCGTCAATCGCCCGTGGGGATTCGCGTCACGCACCGCAGTTTCGGCAAGGATTGGCGTTATCCTATTACTAATCATTTTCTGGCCTAATGACGGGTCTTTCCATAGATTTCAAGGATTTTCAACATGAAGCAAATCACCGCCATCATCAAACCATTCAAGCTCGAAGAAGTGCGCGAAGCGCTGGCCGAATGTGGTGTGACTGGCCTGACGGTGACAGAGGTCAAGGGCTTTGGACGTCAAAAAGGACACACTGAGTTGTACCGTGGCGCTGAGTACGTGGTCGACTTTTTGCCCAAGGTCAAGGTCGAAGTGACAGTGAAAAGCGCTGATGTGGACGATTGCGTGGACGCCATCGTGCGCGCAGCCCGCACCGGAAAAATTGGTGATGGCAAAATTTTTATCACGCCTGTAGAACGTGTGGTTCGCATTCGCACAGGCGAGTTGGATGAATCAGCCGTTTAATTTTGCGAGCAAAGATTCCATTTTTGAAATGAAAAAGCCGCAACGCCAAAAGGTTGCGGCTTTTTTGTGGGTATTGGTTTAGAGGTCAGCCAGTTTAGGCTTCGTCCCAAAGCCTGCGGCTTGCACCAGTTCTTTCAGCAATGTTGTGGGTTCAGTGCCGCTGAGAATCAAATCCATTTGCCAGTCGTTCAAAAATCCTTGGCTGACGCTGTGATTCGCAAACTGCAACAAGCCATCGTAATAGCCTTGGGTGTTGAGCAGGCCAATGGGTTTGTCGTGGTAGCCAAGTTGGCGCCACGTCCACACTTCAAAAAACTCTTCAAAGGTGCCAATGCCGCCGGGTAAAGCCAAGAACACATCGGCGCGCTCAGCCATCATGTGTTTGCGTTCGTGCATGGTGTCGACCACATATAGCTCGGTGCAAGCAGTGCCCATGTTTTCGGTGGCTTTTAGCGCTTTTGGGATAATGCCCACCACACGGCCTCCCGCATCGGCGGTAGCTTGCGCCACCAGCCCCATCAAGCCGTTCCCGCCGCCCCCGTAAACCAGCTGGCCATTGTGTTGACCAATCCATGTGCCAACTTGACGGGCTACATCGGAATAGACGGGTAAGTTTCCGTTGCGTGAACCGCAATAAACGCAAACAGTAAATGCGGGCGAATTCATAGATGAAAGATCAAGTCGATTTTTTGGCTGCAATGGGGCCGGCGTTAATGAGTCGAGTGCCAGCCAGCGCATCGTGCCAAAACTGTCGGAGTGGATGAAAGCGGCTGAGCATGGCCCAGGCTGCCACCCATCCCAAAAATACCAAGGCTGTTTCTCCACCGCTGAGTTCATAAGGCCCGACGATGGCCAAAGGCGGAATGAACCAAATCCAACTCAGCACATATCTCAACAACGCACGTTTTTGTGTCAGAGCTTGTCCGCTGGCGTCGACCACACGAATATGCCAAGTTTTCATGGCCAAGGTTTGGCCTTTGTGTCCGAACCAGGTGAAATAAATGCCGGCCACGAGGAATAAAAAGGCCTGCAAGCCGTGGCGGTTGTCAAGCGCGTGGCGCGTCTGGCTCAGCGTGCTGAACAAATAGCCCGAAATAAAAAGGACAGCAAATAACAGCATGCCCTCATAAAGCCAGCACGCCATGCGGCGCAGCAAGCCAGGGGCCGTCAAATCCGACATCATTGAGGTGTCACTGCGCTTTCAGAGCTGACACTGCCCGGAGCTGAGCTCGTCACGGGTGTTGGCAGCAAGGTGACAGGCGCAACTTGGTCTGTTGCAATGCGGGGCAGGGGCTTGTTGGCAGTGGCGCTAGGCGACGTGGTGAGCTTTGCAGGAGACACGGGTTTGATCGCCGGAGCTGCACCTTGTATAGGTTGATTTTGCTGTGCCGCTAGTTTTTGTTTGGCCTCGGGTGGCAGGGCTTGGTAGGCCTCCCACTTGGCTTTTTTGTCATCTTGCAGCAGTTGTTTGGCGTCGGCGTAATTCAAACGAGCAGCGGTTCGTTGCTGCGGGCTGAGTGCAGCCCACTCACGCATGCGGCCTTGCACAGTGGCTTGCTCATCAGCCGTGAGTTGACCAAAGTTTTGTGAAATAGCCAGCCATTTGCGCTTGTGTGGTTCCGTCATCGTGGGCCACAACTGAACTAATGGGGCGAGGGCTTGTTGTTGGGAGTCTGCTAAATCCATCCACAAAGGTCGACCAGGTAGGCTTGGGGCTGGCTTAGCAGCCACCACGGATGGCATTTGTGCGCTAACCAGCGCGCCACTGAGCAACACAGCACCACTCAACAAGAGTTGGGCAATGAAGGAGGCGGTGATTGCGCGTTGAAACAGCATGCAGGCAGTTACTCTTTGGGATCGGTGGCGATGGGATTTTTCAAAAACTGCAAAAAGCCGGGGTCGGCATATGCGGCTGGGGGCAAATCATCGATCAGCAAAGCAGAGTCGACTTCGGCCAGTTCGTTGGCGCGGTCGTCATCCATGATGTTTTGAATCAGGGTCAAGCCTGCAACCAAAGCGATCAAAGGTAAGAAGGAGGCCACGCGGCTCCAAATGTTGAGGCCTTCGTCACCGCCAAAGTTCAGTAAGGCTGCACCGTTTTGGTGAATCATGGCAGTGCTGGTTTGCAAGCGAGCTTGGGGCTTCAAGCGTGCAGCCACAGCGCGTGTGCGTGCGGCACGCAGGCGTTCAGTGATGTCATGGGGCAGCGCAAGGCTGGCGGAGTTCAGTTGGGCAGCAATGCGCAAACCAAACTGGTCTTGGGTATTTGCGGTATGTGTCATGGTTGAATTCCCTTTAATTTAAGCGCTTTGCTGAGCGCCAGAACAGCCCGAGAGCAATGTGTTTTGACGCTTCCTTCTGAACAGCCCATCGTGGCAGCGGTCTCGGAAACATCTAGGTCTTCCCAATAACGCAACAGGAAGGCTTCTCGTTGACGCGCTGGCAAGTTTTGTATTTCTACCTCAATATCGTGAACATTTGCTACGCTGGCAAAGTTATCTTCCGCACTTTTTGTAGTTTGACTGTCATTATCAACGGCCAAGGCCTCTAAAAGGTTGAATTCGCCATCGTCATGGTCGGAATCAAAGTCACTGAAGTTGCTGAACAGTGCTTTTCGAGTTTTGTTGCGCCGAAACCAGTCCAGTGTGGTGTTTGACAAGATTCTGTGAAACAGCATAGGCAGTTCTGCTGCTGGCTTGTCGCCGTAATGCTCGGCGAGTTTCATCATGCTGTCTTGGACAATGTCTAAGGCCGCTTCATCGTCACGAACGTGATAGACCGAGCGTTTGAAGGCACGCTTCTCGACGCTTTTTAGAAAGTCTGACAGTTCTTGTTCGGTGGCCACTGACGATGGGGTTCAAGGTTGAATCGGGCGCGATTATGGCACTAGCACCAGGTTTTTGTGCTCAAAAGACCGAATGCATTTAAAGAAGGTGTCATAATCGAGGACTGCAATTCGACAAAAAAGGCAAACGGGTCTCGGTCCGACGCGAACCATGCGTCTATGGCTGCAGGTCCAAAGTTTCGATGCTGCCCCACAAGGGTTCGCCAAGAAGCACCCAAGGTTTTTCGTTGACGAAATTCACTCAGGTTAAAAGGTACACCAATGGACACTACTAAGTCGGAATCGCATTCCGCAGCCGCTGTTAGCGGTCATGCACAAGAACTGATGGGCGCCGAAATCCTCGTGAAGGCGCTGCAAGCTGAAAACGTCAAACACATCTGGGGCTATCCCGGCGGTGCAGTTCTCTACATTTACGACGCGCTCTACAACCAAAACACGATTCAACACGTTCTGGTTCGCCATGAGCAAGCCGCGGTTCACGCGGCCGATGGCTACGCGCGCGCCACGGGAGATGTGGGCGTGGCCTTGGTCACTTCTGGCCCAGGTGCGACCAATGCCGTGACTGGCATTGCTACGGCTTACATGGACAGCATTCCCATGGTGATCATCACGGGCCAAGTGCCTACGCACGCGATCGGCTTGGATGCTTTCCAAGAGTGCGACACCATTGGCATCACGCGCCCCATCGTCAAACACAATTTCTTGGTCAAAGACGTTCGCGACTTGGCCATGACCATGAAAAAAGCGTTTCACATTGCTCGCAGTGGACGTCCTGGTCCAGTGGTGGTGGACATTCCAAAAGACGTGTCTTTCAAGAGGACTGCCTACGAAGGCTACCCTGCTGAAGTGCACATGCGCTCGTACAACCCGGTGCGCAAGGGCCATGGCGGTCAAATTCGCAAGGCTTTGCAATTGTTGATGGCGGCCAAGCGTCCCTACATTTATACCGGTGGCGGTGTGCTGCTGGGCAATGCGTCGCAAGAGTTGCGCACCTTGGTGGACATGCTGGGCTACCCAGTCACCAACACATTGATGGGCCTCGGTGCTTATCCTGCCAGCGCACCTAAGTTTTTGGGCATGTTGGGTATGCACGGCACGATTGAAGCCAACAACGCCATGCAGAACTGCGACGTGTTGCTGGCGGTTGGCGCTCGATTCGATGATCGCGTGATTGGCAACCCCAAACACTTTGCCATGAATGAGCGAAAGATCATCCACATCGACATTGACCCATCCAGCATTTCCAAGCGCGTGAAGGTTGACATTCCCATCGTGGGCGATGTCAAAGATGTGCTGGTCGAGATGATCGACATGATCAAGGAATCAGCCCTCAAACCTGATGCGGCTGCCTTGTCGGGATGGTGGGAAACCATCGAAGGATGGCGCAAGCGCGACTGTTTGAAGTACGACCGCAGCAACACCGAAGTCATCAAGCCTCAGTATGTCATTGAGACTTTGCACAACATGACCAAGGGCACGGACAGCTACATCACTTCCGATGTGGGTCAGCACCAAATGTGGGCTGCCCAGTATTACGGCTTTGATGAGCCTCGCCGCTGGATCAACTCAGGTGGCTTGGGCACCATGGGTGTGGGCATTCCCTACGCCATGGGTATCAAGTTGGCCAAGCCTGACAGCGAGGTGTTTTGCGTGACAGGCGAGGGTTCGGTGCAAATGTGTATCCAAGAGCTCTCCACCTGCTTCCAGTACAACACGCCGATCAAAGTGTTGGCGCTGAACAACCGCTACCTTGGCATGGTTCGCCAGTGGCAAGAAATTGAATACGAAAGCCGTTACAGCAGTAGCTACATGGACGCTTTGCCTGACTTTGTGAAGTTGGCCGAAGCCTATGGCCACGTGGGCATGCTGATTGAGCGACCAGAAGATGTGGAGCCCGCTCTGCGTGAGGCCCGTCGCCTCAAAGACCGCACGGTGTTCATCGATTTCCGCACCGACCCCACTGAGAACGTGTTCCCCATGGTGAAAGCCGGCAAGGGCATCACTGAAATGCTGCTTGGCAGCGAAGATCTCTGAACGGGAAGGATGACAACATGAAACACATCATTTCCCTGATGCTTGAAAACGAACCCGGTGCTTTGTCACGCGTGGTGGGTTTGTTTTCTGCACGTGGCTACAACATTGAATCTCTCACTGTCGCGCCGACCGAAGACGCCAGCTTGTCACGCATGACCATTCAAACGCATGGTTCAGATGAGGTGATTGAACAAATCACCAAGCACCTGAACCGATTGATTGAGGTGGTCAAAGTGGTCGATTTGACCGAAGGCGCTTATACCGAACGCGAGCTGATGCTGGTCAAAGTGCGTGCCGTGGGCAAAGAGCGCGAAGAGATGAAGCGCATGGCCGATATCTTCCGTGGTCGCATCATTGATGTGACCGAGAAGAGCTACACCATTGAGTTGACGGGTGACCTGTCTAAGAACGATGCGTTCTTAGAGGCGATCGACCGCAGCGCAATCCTCGAAACTGTTCGCACCGGCGCTTGTGGCATTGGCCGCGGTGAGCGCATCTTGCGCGTTTAAATTCCAACCTTTTTCAACGTATTTTTTAGGAGAACCCTGTGAAAGTTTTTTACGACAAAGATTGTGATCTGTCCCTCATCAAAGGCAAGACTGTGGCCATCATTGGCTACGGCTCGCAAGGCCATGCGCACGCACAAAACTTGAACGAAAGCGGCGTCAAAGTCGTGGTCGGTCTGCGTAAAGGTGGCGCTTCATGGGACAAAGTGGCCAAAGCCGGTTTGACTGTGATGGAAGTCAACGATGCGGTGAAAGCTGCTGACTTGGTCATGATCTTGTTGCCTGACGAAATGATCGCCGAGGTCTACACGAACAATGTGGCCCCCCACATCAAACAAGGCGCTTCCTTGGCATTTGCCCACGGCTTCAATGTGCATTACAACCAAGTCGTG
>CAJBHE010000307.1 GCA_903952885.1 uncultured Burkholderiales bacterium | reverse complement strand
GCCATGATCATGCGAATCAATGCCACTTTATCGTCATACGAGTTGGCGGTGTTGAGCAAGTCAGCCGAAATCGATTGCTTCTTGGGCTTCATGCTCGCCATGCGGGCTTTCACTGATTCCAGCGATTCGCCTTCTTCAATTTCAATATCTTCTGAAGACTCTTCGGCTGCTGTCATGGCCGCATGTGTGGCTGCGGCTTCGGCTGCAATCTGTGCATCACGTTCAGCGCGCAGCGCCTCTTCACGCAATCGGGCTTCTTCAGCGGCCAATGCATCAGCAGCAGCTTTGGCTTCGGCAGCCAACCGCACTTGTTCAGCGGCGTAAGTAGCTTCTTGCGACAAGCGAGCTGATTCTTCAGCCGCGCGCATGGCTTCTTCAGAAATACGCAGCATCTCGCCCTCGTGTGTTTTCTTGGCATGGGCCGCAGCGACTTGTGCTGCTGCGTTCTCGGCCGTGGCCACATCAATCGCCATTTGAGCTTGGGTGGTAGCTGCATCAGCCGCTGCCGCAGCCAGGGCTTTTGGATCGATCTCGGGAGCCAACAAGCGGCGCACCATCGGACGAACCACAGTCAAGAGGATCAGCAAGAAGATGCCCCCCACCACTCCGGCATTCACCATGACTTGGTAATTCTCGTCACGCCACCATGGGATCACGGTGGGGTCATATTGGGGTTCAAACTTGGTACCCACCACGGTGACCACGTCACCCCGGTCGTTGTTGAAGCCCACAGCACCTTTGACTAACTGGTTCAAGCGTTCGATTTCTTCAGGGGTGTAGGGCACAGACGTTGGGGTTGAACCATCGGCGTTTTTCTCGACCTTGGCACCGGGTGCCACAGGACGTTCGTTGATCAACACACCCACACCAATTTTGGTGATCACACCCATGGCGCCTTTGGTGTGGCGCACGGCACGGTCGAGTTCGTAGTTTTTGGTGCTACGCGCTGTCACTTGCACGCCTTTTTCGCTCACGCCCTTCAAGGGGTCGGCGTTGGTTTGCGTCGTCGCTTGCGGGTTGGTCGGTGCTGGAGGCGTGTTGGACAAGGCGCCTGGAATGCCAATCGCATCACGGAAGGTGTTGCGGTCTTCCACAAACAATTCAGAACGGGTCTTGGGGCCTTTGTCTTGTGCATCAAAGTCTTCGGTCGTCACTTCGGTTTGCGTGAAGTCCAAGCTCATGCTCACCTGCGCTGTCACGTTGGACTCGCCCACGATGGGGGCCAACAACTGAATCAGACGGGTGCGATACAGGTCTTCCATTTGCTGCTTTTGGGTCAGCTGCTGTGCTGTCAAACCCAAAGGCTGCTCGGTCAACATGTCGTTCATCAAGCTGCCAAAGTTGTCCACCACCGACACGTTTTCAGGTGCGAGGTAAGGCACGCTAGAAGCCACCAATTGGATGATGGCTTGCACATTGGCCGACGAAATGGTGCGACCAGGCAAACGGGTGATGATCACCGACGCTTTGGTGGGTGCTCGGTCACGCACAAACACGCTTTGCTTGGGGGCGGCCAAATGCACGCGGGCAGCTTTGATGCCGCCAATTTGAATGATGCTGCGAGCGAGCTCTTGCTCCATCGCGTTGTTGTAGCGCACCTGCTCCATGAACTGGCTGGTGGTCATGGCGGGCATGTCTTTGAGGTTGTCCATGCCCGAAGCTTCGGTGCGCGGCAAACCTTTAGAGGCCAACAACATGCGGGCTTCTTGATAACGGCTGGTAGGCACAGAAATTTGGCCTGTGTTGGCATCCACCTCGGGCTTGTATTCGCCGGTCTTCAAGGCTTCGATGGCCAACTGCTTGTCCGCATCGTTGAGCATCAACACCAAAGGACGGTAAGGCGTGGGTTTCATTGAAGTAAAAAACACCGCCACTGACATCAGCAACATGAAGATCACGATGAAAGGCAAGGCCTTGCGCACACTGGGCTGACGCAACACGTCCATCACCACCGCACCAGGACCGTCTTTGGTGTTGAGCCATGCGGGCATGTTGCTCGCGTTGACTGCGTTAGAGCCGTTGGCGTTGTTCGCGCCGGTGGTCTCTAGGCCTGTGGCTGTAGGCATGCCCACAGCATTCATGTTTAAGGTATCGGTTGCCATATCAGTCTCTCAATTCAGTATCAAACAG
>CAJBHE010000306.1 GCA_903952885.1 uncultured Burkholderiales bacterium | reverse complement strand
CGGGCGTAGGCCGACTCGATTTGGTGTTCGATTTGGAAGCGGCTGAACAGCGGGGTTTCGTCGCTGTAGCGCTTCACGCGAGCGGCGTGCTCAGGCATGACGTGGGCCATGAACTGGTGCGCTTGCTCATAGATGTCATCGGTGTCGATCAAGATGTCGCCGATGTCATGGTTGAAGTAGTCGCGGATGGCGCGAATGACCAAGCTGGATTCTTGATAAATCAAGAATGCGCCTTTGGCACCCTTGGCGCCATCGATGGCGGTCCACAACTTGAGCAAGTAGTTCAAGTCCCATTGCAACTCAGGGGCGCTGCGGCCAATGCCAGCGGTGCGCGCGATGATGGACATACCTTTGGGGTATTCCAATTGGTCCATTGCTTCTTTGAGTTCTGCGCGGTCATCGCCCTCGATGCGGCGGCTAACGCCACCACCACGTGGGTTGTTGGGCATGAGCACCACATAGCGACCGGCCAAGCTGATGAAGGTGGTCAGGGCTGCGCCCTTGTTGCCACGTTCTTCTTTTTCCACTTGGACCAACAGTTCTTGGCCTTCTTTGATGACGTCTTGGATGCGCGCTTGGCTCACCGACACGCCTTCAGCGAAGTACTGTTTGGAGATTTCTTTGAATGGCAAGAAGCCGTGGCGGTCTTCGCCGTAGTCCACAAAGCAAGCTTCGAGGGAGGGCTCGACGCGGGTCACAACGGCTTTGTAAATATTGCCTTTGCGCTGTTCGCGGCCTTCAATTTCGATTTCGTAGTCGAGCAGTTTTTGTCCGTCGACGATGGCCAGGCGGCGTTCTTCCGACTGGGTTGCGTTAATTAGCATCCGTTTCATGATGCGGTTCCTTCACGTGTCAAATCATCACAGGCCCATGACGGGCCAACGATGCCTGAGGGACGTCAGAGAACGAAGGGAATTGCCGCTGAGACCGTCGCCTCCACGCTGATCAATGTGAGATCAGCGCAGGGGCAGGTGGGTGGGCGCGTGGATAAGGGCAAGAAGTAGCGGTTGTCCTGTTGTCGAGTGCGTGGCTTGATGAGCCGGTGCAGGGGAGACAGGGCTGGTCCAGCGGGCATTGGTGCGACGCGCAACGCTGCACACAGTCGGTGGCAAAAGCCACTCTGTGCAGAGTTCCATCAACATCAACATTGCCACAACCATCGTTTTTGCTTCTTGCAGTGATCCGTCGTGAAGGTTTTTCAAAAAGAGCCTCCACAACTTGGGGTATTCCATTTGGTGTTTTCTGAGCATCGGCTCAACTTTTGGGGCGAGGGCCACGCAGTCTCTTGGGTACTGGGTCTGCGTCTCGGGCACAAAAGGGGCATCGACCTTACCGCGTTCGTCAGTGCATGGTCTAATCTCAGTTAAATCAAGCACTTAGAGCAAAACGCTGGTGAATCACATTATAGGGGCTTCGGCCCCAACCCCCGCCCCCTCGGTAAAAACACTGACTGTCGACGAAGACTCGGCCGGTCAGCGCCTAGACAACTTCCTCATGCGCCACCTCAAGGGCGTGCCGAAAACCCACGTCTACCGCATCATTCGCTCCGGCGAGGTGCGGGTGAAAAAGGGCCGTGCCTCGGCCGAGCAGCGCGTGGAGGCGGGCGATTTGGTGCGTTTGCCACCCGTGCGTGTGTCCGCCCAAGTGCAGGCCAAGGCCGATGCACCGGCTCCAGCCCGTGAATTTCCAGTCCTGATGGAAGACGAGGCCTTGATG
>CAJBHE010000305.1 GCA_903952885.1 uncultured Burkholderiales bacterium | reverse complement strand
CTCCATGTATTCAGACATGTCAAAGCGCACCAAGTCAATGCCCATGATGTAGGCCAACTGCTTGGCTGCTTCGGTCTTGCCCACGCCCGTGGGGCCGCTGAACAAGAACGCGCCAATCGGCTTGTCCGCTTTACCCAGACCAGAGCGCGCCATCTTCACGGCAGACGCCAGCACTTCGAGGGCTTTGTCTTGGCCGAACACCACGCTCTTTAAATCGCGTTCGATGGTTTGCAGCTTGCTGCGGTCGTCGTTAGACACGTTGGCGGGCGGGATGCGTGCAATCTTGGCCACGATGTCTTCAATCTCGGCCTTGCCAATGGTTTTCTTGCGCTTAGACGCCACCAAAATGCGTTGTGCTGCACCGGCTTCGTCAATCACGTCAATCGCCTTGTCTGGCAATTGGCGGTCGTTGATGTACTTGGCGCTCAGCTCGGCAGCGGCTTGCAGCGCAGCCACGGCGTACTTGACGTTGTGGTGCTCTTCAAAGCGTGACTTCAGGCCTTTGAGAATGTCCACGGTTTCAGACACAGTCGGCTCGACCACATCCACCTTTTGGAAACGACGGCTCAGAGCTGCGTCTTTCTCGAAAATGCCACGGTATTCGGTGAAGGTGGTTGCGCCAATGCATTTGAGCTGACCGCTCGACAGCGCAGGCTTAAGCAAGTTAGACGCATCCAACGTGCCGCCCGAAGCAGCACCCGCGCCAATCAGCGTGTGGATTTCGTCGATGAACAAAATCGCGTTTGGCTTGCTCTGCAAGTTTTTGATCACGCCCTTCAAGCGTTGCTCAAAGTCACCCCGGTATTTTGTGCCGGCCAACAAAGCGCCCATGTCCAGCGAGTACACGATGGCTTCAGACAAGATTTCGGGCAATGAGCCTTGGGTGATGCGCCATGCCAAACCCTCGGCAATCGCGGTTTTACCTACGCCAGCTTCGCCCACCAACAGCGGGTTGTTTTTGCGGCGGCGGCACAGGATTTGAATCGTGCGCTCCACCTCGTACTCACGGCCAATCAGCGGGTCAATCTTGCCGTCTTTGGCAGCTTGGTTCAGGTTTTGGGTGAACTGTTCGAGTGGCGAAGCCTTCTCGTTCTTTTCAGACGTTGCGCCGCCCTCTTCCTGCTCGGCTTGGGTTGACTCATTGCCTTTGACAGCTTCAGGTGGGTCGCTCTTTTTGATGCCGTGGGCGATGAAGTTGACCACGTCCAAGCGTGTCACGCCTTGTTGGTGGAGGTAGTACACCGCGTGCGAGTCTTTCTCGCCAAAAATGGCCACCAGCACGTTTGCGCCGGTCACTTCTTTTTTGCCGTTTCCTGTGGACTGCACATGCATGATGGCGCGCTGAATCACGCGCTGAAAACCCAAAGTGGGCTGTGTGTCCACCTCTTCAGTGCCCGACACCTGTGGGGTGTTGTCAGCGATGAAGTTGGAGAGCGATTTGCGTAAGTCGTCAATGTTGGCTGAACAAGCACGCAGCACTTCGGCGGCGCTGGGGTTGTCCAGCAAGGCGAGCAACAAATGCTCGACGGTGATGAATTCGTGCCGTTGTTGACGGGCCTCGACAAAGGCCATGTGCAAGCTGACTTCAAGTTCTTGGGCGATCATGTATTTTCCTTCTGGCTTGCAACTGATATTCAACTGTATATGGAAACAAATGCCATTTATTCAATAGGTGCCATAAATCCGTGCAAACGATGAGTAAGTCTGACACCAAATGGTCATTCAATGGGTTCGGCCACACATTGAAGCGGGTGACCGGATTTACGGGCGGCATCCAGCACTTGGTCCACCTTGGTGGCGGCAATGTCTTTGCTGTAGACACCGCACACGCCTTTGCCATCCAAGTGGATTTGCAACATGATTTGCGTGGCTTGTTCGCGGTCTTTGCTGAAAAACTCTTGCAACACCATCACCACAAACTCCATGGGCGTGAAATCGTCATTGAGCATCAGCACCTGAAACATCTGCGGCGGCTTGGTGCGCTGCGTGACGCGCTCTAAAACGACCGATCCGCCATCGTCACGGTCGGGCAAATGGACTTTGGGAGTTGGTTTTTTCGTTGACATTGGGTCATTCTATCGGGCACTGAATCGATGGAACCATGCCCTTGCGATACAGTCTTACCCATGAAACGCGCTTTACTCACCCTCTTATTGTCTAGCTTGGCTTGGTTAGCTTTGGCCCAAGACACGCCGCAAACCAACCTGCCGCGCATCAAGCTGCAAGCGGGTATGTATCAAATCGACACCCAGTTAGCGCAGACCCCAGACCAGCGCAGCG
>CAJBHE010000304.1 GCA_903952885.1 uncultured Burkholderiales bacterium | reverse complement strand
GTAAAAACTCAAGCCCACATGCGTGCCAATCTTGCGGCCACGTTCGTCTTTGATGGGGCCGGGTTCGTTGGCGATGTAGCGGTTGAGGAACTCGCGAAAGGGGCGCTCACCGATGAAGCAAATGCCGGTGGAGTCTTTTTTCTTGGCGTTGGGTAAACCTATTTCATCTGCAATGCGGCGCACTTCCGCCTTTTGCAGCTCGCCCACGGGGAACAAGGTTTTAGACAGTTGCGCTTGGTTCAAGCGGTGCAAAAAGTAGCTCTGGTCTTTGCTCGGGTCCAAGCCTTTGAGCAATTGAAACTCGCCGCTCACCTCGCGCACACGGCAGTAGTGGCCGGTGGCAATTTTTTCAGCGCCTAAGCGCATGGCGTGGTCTAAGAACGCTTTGAACTTGATTTCGGCGTTGCACAAAATGTCGGGGTTGGGCGTGCGCCCGCCTTGGTATTCACGCAAAAACTCAGCAAACACACGGTCTTTGTACTCGGCGGCAAAGTTGACGTGTTCAATCTCAATGCCAATCACGTCCGCCACGGCGGCGGCGTCGACGAAGTCGATGTTGGACGAGCAGAATTCGCTGTCGTCATCGTCTTCCCAGTTTTTCATGAAGATGCCGACGACGTCGTAGCCTTGCTGCTTCAACAGGTAGGCGCTGACGGCAGAGTCCACGCCGCCGCTCAAGCCCACCACCACACGTTTGTTATTTGCCATGCGGCAATTATCCCTTTGCGGCCTGCAACACACTCGGGTCGGTGTAAATCAAATCCAGCGGAAAGCGTTGACCCGCCAAGTGGTCTTCCATGCAACGCAGCACCAGTGGGCTGCGCAAACGGTGCACGTTGGCACGAACTTCGTCAGGTGTCATCCACAAAGTGCGAACGATGCCTTTGTCCAGCTGCGTGCCCACCACTTGCTCTCCCAATTCGCCGCAAAACGCGAGGCGAAAGTAGGTCACGTCTTCTGCTGCGCGGCCTTCGCGGGCGGGGCGCTGCAAGCGTGAGATGTAGATGCCTACCATCTCTGTGGGCTTAAAGGTGTACGTGGTTTCTTCCAGCGTTTCGCGTGCGCAGCCGTCTTCGGGCGATTCGCCCGGGTCGAGGTGTCCTGCGGGGTTGTTCAGTCGCAGCCCTTCAGGCGTGTGCTCTTCAATCAATAGATAACGACCATTGCGTTCAATGATGGCGGCGACGGTGACACTGGGCTTCCAACGTTTATTCATTTGGCCATTATCTTTCGGGTTTTTCCGCCTCTGTCGCCTTTGTAAAGTCGTGTAACCTTACCGCACTCTGACATAGGCAAAACTTCAAAAAGACAGCAAGAAGCAACTGCATGAACTCTACACAAAAGCCGTGGTTAAGCGCCTACCCAGAAGGCGTGCCTGCAGAAATTGACATCACTGCTTACAGCTCGCTAGTGGATTTGATGCAAGAGAGTTTTCGCAAGTATGGCGATCGCACGGCATTCAGCTTTCTTGGCAAAGGTCTGACTTACAAAGACCTTGATCGTTTGAGCCAAGTGTTTGCCGCCTACTTGCAAAGTTTGGGCTTGGTGTTTGGTGACCGCGTCGCCATCATGTTGCCCAACGTATTGCAGTACCCCATTGCTGTGGCCGCTGTGCTGCGTGCTGGGTTTGTAGTGGTCAACATCAACCCGCTTTACACCCCGCGTGAGTTAGAGGCCCAGCTCAAAGACTCGGACGCCAAAGCCATCGTGATTCTGGAAAATTTTGGCGCCACGCTGCAAGAGTGCTTGGCCCGCACCCCCGTCAAGCATGTGGTGTTGTGCGCTATGGGCGACCAATTGGGTTGGCTCAAAGGCACGCTGGTGAACCATGTGGTGCGCAAGATTAAAAAATTGGTGCCCTCGTTCGCGCTCCCAACCGCGGTCCGCTTCAACGACACCTTGAAACAGGGAGAGGTTTGCACACTCACGTCGCCCGAAATTCATGGCGATCATTTGGCAGTGCTGCAATACACAGGCGGCACCACCGGTGTAGCCAAAGGCGCAGAGCTTTTGCACCGCAATGTGATGGCCAACATGTTGCAAGCGTCCGCGTGGTTCCAGCCTGCGCTTAAGCGCATTCCAGCCAATGAAGTGCCGACCTTCATTTGCCCGTTACCGCTGTACCACATCTTCGCGTTCACGCTCAACATCATGGCGTGTATGCGCATGGGCGGCTGCTCGGTGTTGATCCCGAACCCACGTGATTTGCCAGCCGTTTTCAAAGAGCTGGCCAAACATCGTTTCCATGTGTTCCCTGCGGTCAACACACTGTTCAACGCCTTGGCCAACCACCCTGATTTCAATAAAGTGGATTGGTCGCATTTGGTGGTGTCCGTGGGTGGTGGCATGGCTGTGCAAGGCCCTGTGGCACGCTTGTGGCTAGAGAAAACAGGTAACCCAATTTGTGAAGCCTATGGCTTGTCTGAAACCAGTCCCGCAGCCAGTGGCAATCCTGTGACCAACACAACCTTCAACGGCTCCATAGGCGTGCCCTTGTCCAGCACAGACATGAAGATCATCGACGATGAGGGCAACGAAGTGCCCGTTGGTACGCCCGGCGAAATTGCCATTCGCGGCCCGCAAGTCATGGCTGGCTACTGGCAGCGCCCTGAAGAAACCGCCCGCGTGATGACGGCGGATGGCTTTTTCAAATCGGGTGATGTGGGCTTGATGGACGAGCACGGTTACTTCCGCATCGTGGACCGCAAGAAAGACATGATTTTGGTGAGCGGCTTCAACGTTTATCCCAACGAGGTGGAAGAAGTGGTGGCTGGTTTGCCTGGTGTCATGGAGTGCGCGGTGATTGGCATTCCAGACGAGCACTCGGGCGAAGCGGTCAAACTGGTGGTGGTCAAGAAAGACCCCGCCTTGACCGAACAGCAGGTGTTGGAGCACTGCCGCCAAAACTTGACAGGCTATAAGCGCCCGCGCGTGGTGGAATTTCGTACCGAGCTGCCCAAAACACCTGTGGGCAAAGTGCTGCGCCGCGAATTGCGCGACAAATCACCCGCCTGATTACTTCAACCAGCCGCGTTTGCGAAAATACCACATGGGGCCGACTGCACTGGCGATCATCAAGCTCAGAGCCATCGGGTAGCCCCAAGCTTGGTTGAGCTCTGGCATGTACTGAAAGTTCATGCCGTAAATGCTTGCAATCAAGGTGGGCGGCAGCAAAGCCACGCTGGCCACCGAGAAGATCTTGATGATCTTGTTCTGGTTGATGTTGATGAAACCTACGGTTGCGTCCATCAAGAAGTTGATCTTGTCGAACAGGAAGGCCGTGTGGTTGTCCAGCGACTCAATGTCGCGCAAGATTTGGCGGGCTTCTTCAAACTGGTCGGCGTTGAGCATGCGCGATCGCATCATGAAACTCACCGCGCGACGGGTGTCCATGACGTTGCGGCGAATGCGGCCATTTAAGTCTTCTTGGCGTGCAATCGCGCCCAGCACTTCCCCAGCCAGTACGTCAGTCACGTCTTCAGACAGCACCAACTTGCCTGCTTTTTCCAGCTGGTCGTAAATGCCTTCCAGCGTGTCGGCGGAGTATTCGGCGTCTGCATCGAAGAGTTTTAGCAAGACGTCTTTGTCGTCTTCGATCAAGCCCGGCGCACGGCGAGCGCGCATGCGCAGAAGGCGGAACACTGGCACGTCTTCGTCGTGGATCGAGAACAACACGCCGCGGCTACGCAGCGAGGCGTTGTTTTGGTTCAAGATGAAAGCCACGCGAACCGTGCGGGGCTCGTCTTCGTCGGCAATCAAAAAGTCGCTACGGATGTGGAGTTCGCCGTTGTCCTCTTCATAGAAGCGGGCTGACTCTTCGATGTCCTCGTCCATTGCATCTTCGGGGATCGAGAGCTCGTAGTACTGCTTGATCCAGCGTTTTTCCTCTGGCGTGGGTGCTTCGAGGTCAACCCAGATAGGCTGAAATTTGGAGAGCTCTTCCAGCGATTCGATCTCTTCTTGAAAGAGTCGACCATTAGACAGCGTGAAAATGTTGAGCATGGGAGTCCTTGCGCTTTGGAGATAGAAATTCGAAGTGTGAAAAATGCAGCTTTCGAATTCGCGCAGTGTCTAAGGGCTCGATGCGATCCGAAAGCTACCAACTAGGGTAGGTTTCCAAGGAGATAGCTCCGCTGTTGAGGTGGGCAGATTATGGCACTGCCTCGGTGCAGCCTAGGGGTTTTCCGTAGGGTGTTTTTGATCGGTTTTTGAGTTCACCCCATTGCCATTTCTTAAAGGTGAGCGCATAGTGAAAGTGCTAACTCAATGGAGGTTTTTTATGAACTTGACAATCAGTGGACACCATCTGGAAGTAACCCCCGCACTGCGCACCTACGTGACAGGCAAACTTGACCGCATCACGCGACATTTCGACCAAGTGGTGGATGTGAAAGTGCTGTTGAGCATTGAGAACCAAACTGAGAAAGAGCGTCGTCAAAAGGCCGAGTGCAATATTCATGTCAAAGGCAGTGACATGTTTGCCGAAAGCGCACACGAAGACATGTACGCGGCGGTGGACGAGTTGGTTGATAAATTAGATCGCCAAGTAGTGCGTCACAAAGACCGCTTGCAAAACCATCACCATGAGAGCCCTAAGCGTTTGATGTAACCCTTTCAAAGTTATTTAAAACCGTCATTTGTGGCGGTTTTGATGTTTTAGAGCCTGTTGGTTTGTGAGTGCATAATCTGCGCTCAACCATGAATCGCCTAGCTTCTATCCTTCCTT
>CAJBHE010000303.1 GCA_903952885.1 uncultured Burkholderiales bacterium | reverse complement strand
GTCATGCCCGTATTTTCGCAGCAAGTTACGTGTCACCTTTTTGTGGGCCAATTAGGACATGACAAACGCTATCCACCCCCTTGCCAACACCTTCGCACCCACCGGTGAACTGCGCGTCGCCATCAATATGGGCAACCCCATCTTTGCCCGCCGCCACCATGATACGGTTGAGCCCGAAGGCGTCTCGATTGACCTCGCCACCCAACAGGCTAAGCGTCTAGGCGTGCCTTTGAAGCTGGTGGTGTTTGAAGCGGCCAGTAAATCGGTCAAAGCCGTGTCGGGTGAAGAGGCCGATGAGGGTTTTTTTGCCATCGACCCGCTGCGCTGGGCAGCCATCGCCTTCACCGCGCCCTACATACTAATTGAAGGCGCTTACATGGGCAAGAACGACTCGCTCTTGCAAAGCAACGCCGAGGTGGAACAAGCCCAGCATAGGGTGGTGGTTGACAAGGGCAGTGCCTATGACTTGTACCTGAGCCGCGAAATCAAACATGCCCAGCTCGTGCGCAGCCCAACCTCGCCCGAAGTGGTGAGCTTTTTTTTTAGAAAACGGCCAGGCTTTGGCACCAGGTGTGCAACCCCAGCTAGAAGCCGAGTTGTCACGTATTCCGTGCCTGCGCATGTTGCCCGGCCACTTCATGGTCATCGCGCAAGCCATGGGTTTGCCCAAGAGCCGTGGCCCTGAAGCTGCCGCGTATCTGCATCAGTTTGTGGAAGACTTGAAAGCTGCAGGCGTGGTTGCTCAAGCCAAGGACCAGCAACGCATTTAAGGTGCGACACTTGCACCTTTGACGAGCTAAAAGGGATTGAGCAGATGGACGCTTTGACAACGCAAACCCTCTCAGGGGTTCAGACCAGCATCGAAGTAGCGGGTACGGTGTCTTTTGCCTTGTCTGGTGTCATTGCTGCGGCTCGAAAAAAGTTCGATGCCGTGGGTGTGTGTGCCGTGGCCAGTGTGGCGGCCTTTGGTGGCGGCACATTGCGTGATGTACTGCTGGACCGTCGTCCCTTGTTTTGGATTGAGCAGTCTTGGTATGTGTGGACGGTGCTGGCTTTGTGTTTGGCGGCCATGTTGATGATGCGTGCCAAGCACTTCAAGCCGACTGAAAAATCCATGCAATGGCCGGATGCCTTGGGGCTGGGCCTATTTGCGGCTAGTGGCACGCAAATCGCGCTTGGCATGCAAATGCCGGCTCTCATTGCGGTGTTGATGGGTGTCATCACGGCCACCTTTGGCGGCGTGTTGCGCGACATCGTGTGCAATGAAATTCCCACCGCTTTTCACGATCACCATCCCTACGCTGTATGTGCGTTTGCGGGTGGCTGGGTGGTCGTCTTGTTGGACTACTTGGACTTCTACCCCAATGCAGTGGTGGCTATTGGAGCTACGACTGTCACGTTTCTTCGCTTGGCGGCGTTGCAGTTTGAGTGGCGGTTGCCGGTTTGGAAGATCGAAGATTGAATTATCGATTTAAGTCAGTAAAACACCAAAAACAAACCCGCTCAAGGCGGGTTTGTTTTTGAATGAAGCTTTGTTTATGCCTTAGCTACTTCATGTGCCGCCATCAGCTCGAGCGACTTCACCAAGGCTGAGTGATCTAGCTGGTCCCAACCATTCGATGCACACGCTTGCATGAGCTGCGCAGCCGATGCTGTTTGCGGCAGCGACACACCGATAGCTTTGGCCCCGTTGAGTGCCAAGGCCAAGTCTTTTTGGTGCAAGGCAATACGAAATCCAGGGGCAAAAGTGCGTTTGAT
>CAJBHE010000302.1 GCA_903952885.1 uncultured Burkholderiales bacterium | reverse complement strand
TTGGGCGGCGAAGTGCAGCAAGACATCGTGGGCCTGATCAACCAAGCCGGCGGCAAAGCCGTGGGCTTGACCGGCCGCGACGGTGCGATGATTCGCGCCCAAAAACTGATGGTGCACGACAGCAAAGACCCCGACAAAGAATACGACGTGGGACAAGTGGGCGACATCGTCAGCATCGACCCCAGCGTGGTGAAAGCTTTGCAAGACGACGCTTTCATCCCTGTGGTCAGCCCCATTGGGTTTGGCGAGAACAACGAAAGCTACAACATCAACGCTGATGTGGTGGCCGCCAAATTGGCCACGGTGCTGGGTGCTGAAAAGCTGTTGATGCTCACCAATATCCGTGGCGTGCTGGACAAGCAAGGCGACTTGTTGACTGAGCTGACACCGCGTCGCATTGACGAGCTGGTGGCCGACGGCACGATCAGCGGTGGCATGATTCCCAAAATTGCTGGCGCTTTGGATGCCGCCAAGAGCGGGGTGAATGCGGTTCACATCATTGATGGCCGTGTGCCACACGCCATGCTGTTGGAGGTGTTGACCGAACAAGCCTTCGGCACGATGATCCACTCGTACTAACTTTTCTTCAAAGCCATGTCCGACAACGCCTTGCCTGACGAAGCCACGCACGACCGCGAAGAACCCAAGGTCCGTCAACGCTTAAAACCGGGTCAGCGGCGTGACCAAATTTTGCAAACGCTGGCGGGCATGCTGGAGCAGCCAGGCACTGAGCGCATCACCACGGCACTGCTGGCCTCTAAGCTGGAGGTCAGCGAGGCAGCCTTGTACCGCCACTTTGCCAGCAAGGCGCAGATGTTTGAAGGCTTGATTGATTTCATCGAACACAGCTTGTTCAGCTTGATCAATCAAATCGCCGAGCGCGAAGGCGACGGCGCACAAAAAGCCACCCGCATGGTGACGGTGCTGTTGCAGTTTGGCGAGAAAAATCCAGGCATGGCCCGCGTGATGGTGGGTGATGCTTTGGTGTTTGAAAACGACCGTTTGCACCAGCGCATGAACCAATTGTTTGAACGCATCGAATCAGCCTTGCGCCAAGTGCTGCGTGCAGCCGCCGAGGCCAACAATTCGGCCACACCTACCGCTGATGCACACGTGCGAGCAGGGGTGTTGCTGGCGTTTGCCTTGGGTCAGTTGCAGCGCTTTGCCCGTTCGGGCTTCAAGCGCTCGCCGCTGGACCATGTGGAAGCATCGCTGGCGCTCATGTGTCGCTGATGTGCTTGGCGAGTTCTTGGCATGACGACAAAATCTAACCGTTCGTTCCAACCTTATTTTTAAATTTTCAAAGGCGACTTATGAAACTCGTGCGTTATGGCAACCCCGGCAAAGAAAAACCAGGCCTGATCGATGCGGCTGGCAAGCTGCGCGACTTGAGCAAAGTTATCTCGGACGTGACGCCCGATCAGTTGAGCGACAAAGCCCTGGCGAAGTTAGCCAAGCTCAACACAGACAAGTTGCCTTTGGTCAAAGGCAAGCCCCGCATGGGCTGCCCCGTGGCGAACGTGGGTAAGTTTTTGGCGATTGGCCTGAACTTCGCCGATCACGCCGCTGAGGCTGGCATGCCCATTCCCAAGGAACCCATCGTGTTCATGAAGGCCATCAGCTGCATCCAAGGCCCGAATGATGATGTGATGTTGCCCAAGGGTTCTGTGAAGTCAGACTGGGAAGTTGAGCTGGGCATCGTCATTGGTAAAGAGGCCCGCTATGTGTCACAAAAATCTGCGTTCGATCACGTGGCCGGCTACTGCTTGATCAACGACATGAGCGAGCGCGAATATCAACTCGAGCGCGGCGGCACATGGGACAAGGGTAAGAGTTGCGACACCTTCGGCCCCATCGGTCCTTGGCTGGTGACGCGTGACGAAGTGCCTAACCCACAAAAGCTCAACATGTGGCTCGACCTCAACGGTGTGCGTATGCAAAGTGGCAACACCAAAACCATGATTTTTGGCGTGGCCAAAATCGTGAGTTACCTCAGCCAGTTCATGACGCTCAAGCCCGGTGATGTGATTTGTACCGGTACGCCTCCAGGTGTGGGCATGGGTGTGAAGAAAGACGGCAAGCCAGCGCCTGTGTATTTGAAGCGCGGTGATGTGATGACTTTGGGTATCGAAGGCTTGGGTGAGCAGCATCAGAAGGTTGTGGCATTTAAGCTCTGACTTTTTGTTTGCTCCGGCTTAGGCGCGTTGCGCACATGGAGTACGGCGGCTTCCTCATGCTGGAGTACCAGAAATCGTCAGCCGCCACACCCCATGTACGCAACGCTTTGGGTCTTCGCAGCCAACATGTTTGCGCGCAACCAGACAAGCGAAGCAACGTCGGACGCAGACTTCGGGGAGGGGCTTAGGGCAGGTGACGATTTTTGGTACTCCAGCATGAGGAACCTGCCCTAAGCCCCTCTCCGGAGCGAGCTCAGAAAAAAAGCAAAGACTTAAAGCGACACCACCTGCATCCCCGGCAACGAAGCCATAGGAAACTCTTCATGGTCAAAAGCTTTGTCGCCATCCTCTGACGCCACGCCGGTGCTCTTCAAGTTCTTGAAATCAAACTTCGTGTGATCCATCAAATGCGAAGGCACCACGTTTTGCATGGCTGCAAACATGTTCTCAATGCGGCCTGGGTGCTTCTTCTCCCACTCGCGCAGCATCTCACCCACCACTTGGCGTTGCAGGCCGTCTTGGCTGCCACACAGTGTGCACGGGATGATGGGGAACTGACGCACTTTGGCCCAGCGTTCTAGGTCTTTTTCGGCAACGTAGGCGAGGGGGCGAATCACCATGTGGTCGCCGCCATCGCTCACCAGCTTGGGAGGCATAGCTTTGAGCTGATTGCGGTCAACCTTGACCAAAAGCAACCGGGCTTTCCTGCCGATGTGCTGCCCAAATACTTAGCAC
>CAJBHE010000301.1 GCA_903952885.1 uncultured Burkholderiales bacterium | reverse complement strand
TTGGCCAACCGCCACGGCCTCATCACAGGCGCAACCGGCACGGGCAAAACCGTCACGCTGCAAACGCTGGCTGAAAGTTTCTCCAAAATCGGCGTGCCCGTGTTCATGGCCGACGTCAAAGGCGACTTGGCAGGCATCAGCCAACCAGGCAACATCCCGCCCAAACTCGCAGCCGCCATCCAAGAACGCGGCCTGCCCACCCCTGAGCCCATCGACTGTCCCACCACGCTGTGGGACGTGTTTGGTAAATCAGGCCACCCCGTGCGCGCCACCATCACCGACATGGGGCCGCTGTTGCTGGGCCGCATGCTCAACCTGAACGACACCCAATCGGGCGTGCTGAATATGGTCTTCAAAATTGCAGACGACCAAGGCCTGCTGCTGCTCGACCTCAAAGACCTGCGCGCCATGCTGCAACACGTGGGCGAACACGCCCGCGACTTCACCACCGAATACGGCAACGTCAGCGCCGCCAGCGTGGGCGCGATTCAACGCGCTTTGCTGGAGATCGAGTCACAAGGCGGCGACTCGTTCTTTGGCGAGCCCATGCTCAACATCCAAGACTTCATGCAAACCGATGCCAAAGGCATGGGCGTGATCAACCTCTTGGCTGCGGATAAGCTGATGAACGCACCCCGCCTGTACGGCACGTTCTTGCTGTGGATGCTATCTGAAATGTTTGAGCAACTGCCTGAGATTGGCGACGTCGAAAAGCCGAAGATGGTGTTCTTCTTTGACGAAGCGCATTTGCTGTTCAACGAAGCGCCCAAAGTGCTGCTGGAGCGCATCGAACAAATGGTGCGCTTGATTCGCTCGAAGGGCGTGGGTGTGTACTTTGTCACCCAAAACCCGCTGGACGTGCCGGAAACTGTGCTGGGCCAGTTGGGCAACCGCGTGCAACACGCTTTGCGTGCCTTTACGCCACGCGACCAAAAAGCGGTCAAAGCCACAGCGCAAACCATGCGTGGCAAAGCAGGCCTTGATATTGAAAAAGCCATCACCGAGCTGGGCGTGGGTGAAGCGCTGGTGAGTTTGCTAGACGCCAAAGGCCGGCCCTCTGAGACCGAACAGGTCTATGTGCTATTGCCTGGCAGCCAACTTGGGCCCATCACACCAGAACAACGCCAAGCTTTGCTGGCCAATTCGTTGGTGGCGGGTGTGTATGAACAGACTTTGGACCGCGAATCGGCCTACGAACGCCTCAAGGGTGCAGCGCCTGCTGCCGCTGGTTCGCCTGCAACGGCTGGCGCTGCTGCTGCTGGAACCGTATCTGTTCCCGCAGGCCAAGCGTCAGCCCAGCCTTCAGTCACCGACCAAGTGCTGTCTGGCTTAAGTGAAGCCTTGTTTGGTTCTACCGGCCCGCGCGGTGGTCAGCACCAAGGCTTGGCACAAGTCATGGTCAAGTCTGCCGTGCGAAACATCGGTTCAGCCGTAGGCCGAGAAATTGTGCGCGGGGTGATGGGCAGTATCTTAGGCGGGCGCAAACGCTAAGCAAAAGGCTTAGCTCGCCGCAGGCTCCTCAGAAGCCGTGTGCTCGCCTTTCACGCTCTTTTCCTTCTTAGGTAAAGGCGTGATGTCGAGCAGCACTTCCTCTTTGTCGTTGATGTCCACGCTCAAGCGGCCACCATCGGTGAGGCGACCAAACAGCAGTTCGTCTGCCAAGGCCTTACGGATCGTGTCTTGGATGAGGCGTTGCATCGGACGTGCGCCCATGAGTGGGTCAAAGCCCTTCTTGGCCAAGTGCTTGCGCAACGCATCGCTGAAGGTGACTTCGACTTTCTTCTCAGCCAACTGGCCTTCGAGTTGCAGCAAGAACTTGTCAACCACGCGCATGA
>CAJBHE010000300.1 GCA_903952885.1 uncultured Burkholderiales bacterium | reverse complement strand
GGGCCTTAATGATGAGGTTGCGGTCGAGGCGGTCGCTCAAGAGGGCGGCAAAGTCATACACAAAGTGGCGTATATAGGCGCTGCGCTTGAAAGCAATACGCGCCACGTTTTTGCCAAACAGCTGAGACGCGGGGCGTGCGACTAGGTCGTCGTCTAAGCCATCTTTTACTGCCATCTCGGCCACGATGCCTACGCCCAAACCTAAGCGCACATAGGTCTTGATGACGTCTGAATCAATCGCTTCGAGCGCGATGCGTGGCGTGAGGCCTTTGGCAGCAAACGCTTTGTCAATGCGGGTGCGGCCGGTAAACGATGGGTGGTAGGTGATGATGGGTTCAGTCGCCAAGTCTTCGAGCGTGATGCGCACTTTGCCCGCGAGCGGATGTGATTTAGGGATGACCAACATGTGTTCCCACTCGTAGCAAGGCAGGGTCACCAGCTCGGGGTATTCAGACAGCGACTCGGTGGCAATGCCAATCTCGGCCACTTCGTCCATCACCATTTGCGCCACTTGCGCGGGCGCACCTTGGTGCAGGCTGATGTTCACATTGGGGTAAGCCTCGCGCAGCTTGGCCACGGGCACGGGCAGCACATAGCGGGCTTGGGTGTGGGTGGTGGCGATGGACAAGGTGCCGCTGTCTTCCGCGCTGAACTGTTCGCCAATGCGCTTCAAGTTGCCCACTTCGCGCATGATGACTTCGATGCTGCGCAGCACATGTTGGCCTGGCTCGGTGACGCGCTTGAGGCGTTTGCCGTGGCGCGAGAAGATTTCGATGCCCAGCTCTTCTTCCAGCTCAATGATGGCTTTCGACACGCCAGGCTGGGAGGTGTGCAGCGACTTGGCCACCTCGGTGAGGTTGAGGTTGCGGCGGACGGCTTCTTGGACGAAACGGAACTGATGTAGGTTCATGGCGTGGCGTTGTAATTTGCCGTCCATTATGCCTTGGGCATCTAACTAACCGTTTCTTTATGCTTTGTAATAGCCGCGATACCACTCAACAAAACGCGCAATGCCCGTGCTCAGAGATGTGGCGGGCGTAAAGCCAATACACGCTTCAAGCTGAGTTGTGTCTGCAAAGGTGGCCGTCACGTCGCCGGGCTGGGCGGGCTTCATGATTTTGGTGGCTTCCACGCTCACGGCTTGTTCGATGGTGTGCACAAAGTCCATGAGTTGCACTGGGTCCGAGTTGCCAATGTTCAGCACGCGGTAAGGTGCCCAACTTTCAGCGCAACCTGGCTCTTGGCCTTTGGCAAAGGTTTGCGAGACGGGTGGACGATCGAGTACGCGCAGGGCAGATTCGACGATGTCGTCCACATACGTGAAGTCGCGCATTTGCTGACCATGGTTGTAGATCTCAATAGGCTGCCCTTTGAGGATGGCATCCGCAAATTTGAAAGGAGCCATGTCGGGGCGGCCCCAGGGTCCGTAAACCGTAAAGAAACGCAAGCCGGTGGTGGGTGTGCCGTACAGGTGGCTGTAGGTGTGGGCCATCAGTTCGTTGGCGCGCTTGGTGGCAGCGTACAAGCTGACGGGGTGATCGACAGGGTCTGATTCTTTGAAGGGTAGTTTTTCGTTGCCGCCATAAACGCTGGAGCTACTGGCGTAGGCTAGATGCTTGACTTGCCAGTGGCGTGACCATTCCAAGATGTTTAAGAACGCCACCAAGTTGGACTGCGCATACACATGCGGGTGGTCGATGGAGTAGCGCACGCCTGGTTGAGCGGCGAGGTGCAGAATTGTCTCGGGACGCCAAGTGCCTAGCTGGCTTTCAATGGCGGCCATGTTGACCAAGTCTTCTTCGATGAACCGGAAGTTGGGCTGACCTAGCAGCTGCTGCATGCGCGCGTGCTTGAGATTGACGTCGTAATAGGGGGTGAAGTTGTCAATGCCAACCACCTCGTTGCCACGGGCTAAGAGTCGTTGGGCCGCATGCATGCCGATGAAGCCGGCGCAACCAGTGAGAAGAACTTTCATGCGGCCATTGTCCCGCAAAAAGTCAGGCTGAATCAGTGCTGAGTCTTAAGCATACGACGGGCACGCCAGCGCACATAGCACCATCGTGTTGCCAATGCACAGCACCACATCAGCAATCCGCCAAACACCACATCACCTAAGAAATGGTCGCCTTGGGCCATGCGAATGAGACCAAACACCATGCCTGCTGTCCAGCCAATGGCGATCCAGCGGCGGCGTGTGCGTGTGGTGGCGAGTGCGCCAACAGCGATCAACACAAAGCCAGTGCCTGCATGGCCACTCATGAAGGAGCAGTTGGTTTCACAAGCCGAGCTGGGAACCAAGGGTGATGTGTAAGTCAGAGTGCCACCCAATTCAGTGACTTGACTAGGCCGTGCGCGGCCCCAGTTATCTTTGAAGCCCACATGCAAGATGAGCCATAAACTCACGACCAAGCCGACTAGCAAAGCGAATGTTTTGCGGCGTGTGGCCGGCGTCATCCAGGGCCGAGGAAAAGCTAACAAAAGCACACACAGTAACAACATGCCACGTCCGACCCACGGCACGCTCATGTGCCAAGGGTGCACCCAAGGCCATTGGGCTGCGTCAAATCCGACGTTGGGTGTGTAAAACCAGCGTGCCATCCACAGGTCAAGTTCTGGCCAAATCAGATACATCAAAAGACACGTGAAGGTGAGCGCAAACCATGTTTGCACCTCTTGGCGTTGAGGGTGTGTCATGGTTGAGATTTTTGCTTTTGTAGCAACCAAGCTTGCAGAGCGATACGGCCTGATTTTGCTTCGCCAAGTAGCCGAGCATTGGGATATCGCATCAGCAGTGCAGGATGAGGCTCGCCCGGGTTGAGCCACACCACTGCTGGGTCGGTGGCATCGGCGGGCCAAGGCTGCTTCCATTCAAAGTGGTGGTGCACGCCGCCATCGCTGTTCCACGCATAGATCTTGGGCTCCAGTGTGCGCAGGCTGTAGGCGGCTTGTACCAAGGTGCTTCGGTCACCCGTGAGCCAGGGTACATCGTGGTAGGGCTCAAGTGCGGGTTGAAGGATTTGTAATGACTCGTTCCAGCCGCGCATGCGGCCCCAAATGTCCCACTTCGATTGGTTGGGTTGGGTTTGCAAGCCCACCCATTGTTTGATGTCGCCGCCCGTGGCGATGAAGCCGCTCAAGACCAAGCCAGCGACACAGGCCCAGACAAGGCGTGTGAACGACATCTCAAGCTCGCTGGCCCGACAAGCCAACCACAAGCACACCCCCAAGGCCATGGGCACAGACCAGTTAATGAGGGCTTTGGAATTGAGCGCTTGAACCAAGCCTAATGCCAAGATAGGATATGAAAAAGCCAAGGCGTAAGTGCCAGGTGTCCATAGACGGGTCTGAATAACTTCGGGTTCAGCTGCTTGTAACAAGCTGCCTGAGGCTGATTTGAGTAAGTCGTGTGCACGTTGTTTGCGCCACAACCAAAAGCACACCAGCCAAACACTGGGGCCCAAAATCAGCAACTGGCCCAATGAAAACTCTAGGCCTGACGCTAACACTCGACGCCACCCGCCCGCACCTTGGGCCACAATTGAGCCTGTTTCTTGTACTGTGATCTCAAGTGTGTGATGCGCCGTTGGCCAGTGGTTGGCCACGTTCCAAAACAAGTGAGGCAGCAGTACCAACACAGCCACCGCGCTGGCAATGAGGCCGCCTAAAAAAATGCGGCGGCGCTGCGTGGCAGGTGCCGTTGCCAACAGCCACAGTGCTGACATGCCAAGGGCCAAGGCGCTGTATTTGGAGAGCACGCCAACTCCCAAGCTCAGGCCGCAAGCGATCCACCACAGGGTAGCTCTGTAGCCTGACGAGTGCGCAGCTTCCCACAAGGTGAGCATGCAGAGCGCCCAAAACAAGGTGAGCGGCGCATCGGTGGTCACGCTCAAGCCCAACAAGCCCGACACCAATGTGGCAGAAAAAAGCCCGCCCGCAAAGATGGCGGTGCGCATGCCACTGATGCGATAAGCCAACCAACCCAGCACCCAAGCGCTGAGAATCCAACACGTCATCGCCAAGGCTTTCACGCCCAGCAGTGAGTTACCAAACAGGGCGGTGGAGGCCGATATGAGTGCCACCAACACGGGCGGCTTGGAGAAGTAGCCCCATTGCAGATTGCGTGACCACAGCCAGTATTGCGCCTCATCCACATGCAAGCCCGCGCCACTGAGGGTGAACTCAAACATCCGCAAGCCCAACAAGGCAAGCGAGAGCAGAACGAGAATCACCAGAGTTGACGAGGAAGGACGGTTCATAGGTTGGCGCTCAATAAGAGGCTTATGGCAAAGGCTTGAGCAGCAACAAGCCGCGATGGCTGTGTGCTGTTTCATAGCGGTTCATGGGCAGGCCCTCCACGCGGTCGTGGCGCACGAT
>CAJBHE010000299.1 GCA_903952885.1 uncultured Burkholderiales bacterium | reverse complement strand
CTGCTGCCAAGATTTGGCCGCCTTGGCAGTAACCGCACTGAGGCACTTGGTGGTCGATCCACGCTTGTTGCACGGCGTGCAATTTGTCTTTGTCTGCCAAGCCTTCGATGGTGACCACTTTTTGGCCATCTGCCGCTGACACAGGGTAGGAGCAAGAGCGCACAGGCTCGCCGTTGAGCAACACAGTGCAAGCACCGCATTGCGCCACACCGCAACCAAACTTTGGCCCTTTGATGTTGAGCTCATCACGTAAGGCCCACAGCAGGGGCATTTCGGCCTCGGCGTCGAGGGCATGATTTTTTCCGTTGACGTTCAGTTTCATGTGTCAGTCTTTCCGTGGGTAGAAGCTATGGGCTGTGTTGGATTAAAACTCAAATCCGCCTTGTTTGCGCACAGCTTGCGAGGCCGCCCCGGTCAACAGATCGGCTAGCAATTGCGCATTCGTTGGGTTTGTCGATTGGGTGCAAATGCCTAAGGTGTAATCGGTGTTGAGTTCAAACTCAAGGGGAAGCACATCGACCAAGTCGACACCCTCGGTGTAGTTGATTTCGGTGACTTGTGTTGACCCAATCAGGTTGGCTTCCTTGCTTTTGGCCATTTCACTCATGGCAGTTGCGCCATTGGGATAGACCCGAAATTTATCTCTTAATGACTCTTCTAACCCCAGGGCTTTGATCACATTCATCACATGAATACCTGCAGTCGCCTTTTCGGGATCTGGAAAATAAATGCCTTGCGCTGCACTCAAAGCCGCGTGCAGCTGAGCTCGGGTTTTGACCGGCGGGTGTGCATCGCCTGTTCTAACCGCCACACCTGTTTTGACGCGTCCCAATGACCGTGCAGAACCAGCGACGACATGACCCGATGCAATGAGTTGATCTATGAGTGGCTTGGTGAGGATGATCACATCACAGGGTTCACCGGCGATCAATTTGTCTTTCATCATCCCTACAGCACTGAATGTGCCGTGAATGGATGCGCCCGTGGATTTTTCAAATTCATCTTGCACCGCTTTGACCACGGCTGCGGCTGCGCCACCACTCAATACATGCATGTTGATTTCTTTCTTGTGAGTTTTAAGAATGTGCCGATGGTGTGTCGGCTTCGATGGTTTTGAGTAAATTTTCGGTTGTGAAAGGCATAGCTCGCATGCGCACACCGATGGCATCAAAAATGGCATTGGCAATGGCGGCACAGGTTGGGCCCGAGCTGCATTCGCCCGCACCGAGTGAGGGCTCGTGAGGTTGCGACATGAGGGCCACTTCAACCGTAGGCATGTCGCTGAATTTCAAGATGGGGTAGCTGTCCCAGCTGTTTGAGGCAATGCCTTGCGCGCTGAGTTGGGCTGACTCGCACAAGGCCCAGCTGGCAGCTTGCAAAGCGCCGCCTTCGATTTGGTTGGCTGCACCATCGGCATCCACCACATGGCCCAAGTCAACCGCTGTCCACAGTTTGTGCAGCTTGACTTTTTCTTCCACCACCAACTCGACCACCACGGCGCAATACGCGCCTGTGTTTTTGTAGCGTGCATAGGCTAGGCCACGCCCCCAGCCTTCGGGTTTGTTGGCAGGGTGGTTTTCAGTCCAACCCGCCATGTCTGCCGCCTTTTGCAGCACAGCCGCTGCGCGCGCTTGTCCGGCGCTGCGCAGGTGTGCCAGACGAAAAGCCAGTGGGTCTTGCGAGGCACGCAAAGCCAATTCGTCCATCACTGATTCAGCAGCAAACACATTGGTGGGTGCGCCCAAGGCCCGCATGGCAGATACGCGAAACGGCATGTTTAACACGCGGTGGTTGAGCACCTTGATAGAGGCAATGTCGTAGGGCGGTTGTGCGTTGCGCTCAGAACCACCACCCACGGCCATGGCGGCGTTGACGGCCATCGTCACAGGCTGAGGCTGTGCGGTTTGCCATGCGCCTAACAAAGCGGGTGTTTTGCCACGACCTGGGCGTGTGCCGTGGCCTTGGCCCCAAACGGTTTGTGTCCATTCGGTGATGTGTCCTTGGGCATTTACGCCTGCATGAATTTCTACCGCCATGGCGGGGGCCAAAGGTGCATGGCCTAACTCG
>CAJBHE010000298.1 GCA_903952885.1 uncultured Burkholderiales bacterium | reverse complement strand
GTGAAAAAACACACCAAGCCAAACCCAATGGCTGGCACGCAAGGCGGCATCGTTGATAAAACAATGCCTATCCATCAGTCCAACGTGGCCATTTTCAATGCTGCTACTGGTAAGGCTGATCGTGTTGGCATCAAAGTCCTGGCAGACGGCAGCAAAGTGCGTGTCTTCAAGTCCAGCGGCGAAGAAATCAAGGCGGCATAAATATGGCACGACTCCAACAACATTACCGTGAAAAAGTAGCCGCTGAGCTGACTGCTAAGTTTGGCTACACATCGCCCATGCAAGTTCCACGTTTGACCAAGATCACGTTGAACATGGGTGTGAGCGAAGCTGTGGCTGACAAGAAGGTTATGGATAACGCTGTCAATGACTTGACCAAAATTGCTGGCCAAAAACCAGTGGTGACCAAGGCTAAGAAAGCGATCGCGGGTTTCAAAATCCGTGAAGGCCAGCCAATCGGTTGCATGGTGACTTTGCGCGGCGTTCAGATGTATGAATTCCTGGATCGTTTCGTGACCGTGGCTTTGCCTCGCGTTCGTGACTTTCGTGGTATCTCTGTTCGCGCTTTCGATGGCCGTGGTAACTACAACATCGGCGTGAAAGAGCAGATCATTTTCCCTGAGATCGAATACGACAAAGTTGACGCTTTGCGCGGTTTGAACATCAGCATCACCACGACGGCTAAGACTGACGAAGAGTGCAAGGCGCTTCTCGCTGGTTTCCGTTTCCCATTCAAGACAGAGGTGGCACGTGGCTAAACAAGCATTGATCGAGCGCGAGCTCAAGCGTGACCGTTTGGTTGCAAAGTACGCTGCTAAGCACGCAGAGTTGAAGGCTATCGCCACCGACTTCAAGCGCAGCGATGAAGAGCGCGCAGCTGCCCGTTTGGGTTTGCAAAAGCTGCCACGTAACGCGAACCCCACGCGTCAACGTAACCGTTGTGCGATCACTGGTCGTCCACGTGGCACATTCCGCCAATTCGGCCTTGGCCGCGCCAAGATCCGTGAACTTGCCTTCCAGGGCAATATTCCCGGCATCACTAAAGCCAGCTGGTAATAGGCAGGAGATTCAATATGAGCATGAGTGATCCAATCGCCGACTTGCTGACTCGCATCCGCAACGCGCAAATGGTGGCAAAGCCCACTGTGATGGTCCCATCTTCCAAAGTGAAGATCGCCATTGCGCAAGTGCTGAAAGACGAAGGCTACATCGACGGTTTTCAAATTAAACAAGACGCTGGCAAGACTGAGCTTGAGATCACTCTCAAGTACTACGCAGGCCGTCCAGTGATCGAACGCATTGAGCGTGTGAGCCGTCCTGGCCTGCGCGTTTACAAAGGCTGCGGCGCTATCCCCCAGGTCATGAATGGCATGGGCGTGGCGATTGTCACAACACCTCAAGGTGTGATGACTGACCGCAAAGCTCGCGCAACCGGTGTCGGTGGCGAAGTGTTGTGCTACGTCGCTTAACCGCAGCCTGAAGGAAAGACTGAAATGTCCCGAGTAGGAAAAATGCCAGTGACCGTCCCCCAAGGTGTGGACGTGTCTATCAATAGTGCCCAAATCAGTGTCAAGGGTTCCGGCGGTACGCTGTCGATTGCCGCCCACGCATTGGTGAAGGTTGTCAACGAAGCCGGCCAAGTCACGTTTGCCCCGGTGGATGATTCGCGTGAAGCAAACGCCATGAGCGGAACTTTGCGCCAGTTGGTCAACAACATGGTGACCGGTGTGACCAAGGGCTTCGAGAAGAAGTTGCTCTTGGTGGGTGTGGGTTACAAAGCTGCGGCTCAAGGTTCTAAGTTGAACTTGGCTGTCGGTTACTCCCATCCCGTGAACAAAGAAATGCCTGAGGGCATCAAGGTTGAAACGCCTGCCGCTACGGAAATCATCATCAAAGGTGCTGACCGTCAACGCGTGGGCCAAGTGGCCGCTGAGATTCGTGCAATTCGCCCCCCAGAGCCTTACAAAGGCAAGGGCATCCGTTATTCGGATGAGAAGATCACGATCAAAGAGACCAAGAAGAAATAAGGAGCTGCAACATGTTGACCAAAAAAGAGCAGCGACTCCGCAGGGCGCGTCAAACACGCATCCGCATCGCCAACCAAGGCGTTGCACGTTTGATGGTGAACCGCACCAACTTGCATATCTACGCCACTGTGGTTTCCGCTTGCGGCACCAAAGTGGTAGCGACAGCATCCTCAGCCGAAGCCGCAGTGCGCACACAACTTGGCGCAACTGGCAAAGGCGGCAATGTCAATGCAGCGCAAGTGATCGGCAAGCTGATCGCTGAAAAAGCTAAAAAAGCGGGCGTCGAAAAAGTCGCGTTTGACCGTTCAGGTTTTGCTTACCACGGTCGCGTCAAGGCCTTGGCCGACGCAGCCCGCGAAGCTGGCTTGCAGTTCTAATCGGATTGGAAATTACACATGGCTAAATTTCAAGCTAAAGCGCAGGGTGACGGTCCAGAAGACGGACTCCGCGAAAAAATGATCGCGGTCAACCGCGTCACCAAAGTGGTTAAGGGCGGCCGTATTCTCGGTTTCGCGGCTTTGACTGTCGTGGGTGATGGCGATGGCCGCGTGGGCATGGGCAAAGGCAAGTCAAAAGAAGTGCCAGCTGCTGTCCAAAAAGCGATGGAAGAAGCCCGTCGCAACATGACCAAAGTGACTTTGAAAAACGGCACGATTCACCACAAGGTGCACGGCCGCCACGGCGCTGCAAACGTCATGATGATTCCAGCACCTAAGGGTACTGGCATCATCGCAGGCGGTCCAATGCGCGCTGTGTTCGAAGTGATGGGCATCACGGACATCGTGGCAAAAAGCCACGGCACGTCTAACCCATACAACATGGTTCGTGCAACCTTGGATGCTTTGAACAATTCCACGACGCCTTCAGAAGTGGCGGCTAAGCGTGGCAAAAACATCGAAGAAATCTTCGCTTAATCTCGGAGCATTCAATGACTACCCCTCAAACTGTCAAGATTCAATTGGTGCGCAGCCCAATTGGCACCAAAGAATCGCACCGCGCCACTGTTCGTGGCTTGGGCTTGCGCAAACTGAATTCTGTGAGCGAGTTGCAAGACACGCCTGCAGTGCGCGGCATGATTAACAAGATCAGCTATCTGGTCAAAGTGCTGTAAAGGTTGAAGATGGAACTCAATAACATCACCCACGCACCTGGCGCAAAGCACGCCAAGCGTCGCGTTGGTCGCGGTATCGGCTCTGGCCTCGGCAAGACTGCGGGTCGCGGTCACAAAGGTCAAAAGTCTCGTTCAGGCGGCTACCACAAGGTTGGTTTCGAAGGCGGTCAAATGCCTTTGCAACGTCGCTTGCCTAAGCGCGGCTTCAAGTCCACCACGTTGAAGTACAACGATGAAGTGACTTTGGCTGACTTGCAACAACTCGGTGCTGCTGAAGTTGATATCTTGACATTGAAGGCCGCTGGCCTCGTGGCATCTATCGCTCGCGTTGTCAAAGTTGTGAAGACTGGCGAATTGACGACTGCTGTCAAGCTCAACGGCATCGGCGCTACTGCTGGTGCCAAAGCTGCGATCGAAGCCGCTGGCGGCTCGGTCGAATAACTTAAACGCAACAGGAACAACGCTCCGTGGCTACCACCTCTGCATCGATCGGTAACAACGACAAGTTCGGCGACCTGCGTCGCCGACTGGTCTTCTTGCTGCTCGCCTTGGTGGTTTACCGCGTGGGTGCACACATTCCCGTGCCCGGCATCAACCCTGACCAATTGCAACAATTGTTCAAGGGACAGCAGGGCGGTATTTTGAGCTTGTTCAATATGTTCTCGGGTGGTGCTTTGTCGCGCTTTACCGTGTTCGCTTTGGGCATCATGCCTTACATCTCTGCATCGATCATCATGCAGTTGCTCACCTATGTGTTGCCTTCATTGGAGCAACTCAAAAAAGAAGGCGAAGCAGGTCGTCGCAAGATCACTCAGTACACACGTTTTGGTACTTTGGGCTTGGCTTTGTTCCAGTCCATGGGTATTGCCTTGGCGTTGGAAGCATCAGCCGGTTTGGTGAATGTGCCAGGCTTTGGTTTCCGCATGACAGCCATGGTCAGCTTGACTGCTGGCACTATGTTTCTGATGTGGTTGGGTGAACAAATCACTGAGCGTGGCTTGGGTAACGGTATCTCTATTTTGATTTTTGCTGGTATCGCTGCAGGCTTGCCCGGTTCTATTGGTGGCTTGCTTGAGCTAGTTCGTACTGGCGCCATGAGTATTTTGGCTGCCATCCTCATTGTGATTGTGGTGGCGTTGGTCACTTACTTCGTGGTGTTTGTTGAGCGCGGCCAGCGCAAAATCTTGGTGAACTACGCGCGTCGCCAAGTTGGCAATAAGGTGTACGGCGGTCAATCGTCTCACCTGCCCTTGAAGTTGAACATGGCAGGTGTGATTCCTCCCATTTTCGCTTCGTCGATCATTCTCTTGCCCGCAACTGTGGTGAGCTGGTTCAGCTCTGGTGACAGCATGCGCTGGCTCAAAGATATTTCTGCTGCACTTGCCCCTGGACAACCTGTCTATGTGATGTTGTACGCCGCGGCAATCGTGTTTTTCTGCTTCTTCTACACAGCATTGGTATTCAACAGCCGCGAGACGGCAGATAATTTGAAGAAAAGTGGTGCATTTGTCCCGGGCATTCGTCCAGGTGACCACACCGCTAAATACATTGACAAAATTTTGGTTCGACTCACGCTTGCAGGCGCTGTGTACATCACCTTTGTGTGTTTGCTACCTGAGTTTTTGATCTTGAAATACAACGTGCCTTTCTATTTCGGCGGGACTTCGTTACTGATCATTGTGGTGGTCACCATGGACTTTATGGCCCAAGTGCAAAACTACATGATGAGCCAACAATACGACTCGCTGTTGAAGAAGGCAAGTTTCAAAACAACGCTCTAATGAGCCAAGTGAAAAATCGTGTTTCATACCAATCTGGGTGTGAAATGAAATGAGTTTTAGGAGAGTGAAATGAGAGTTTCGGCTTCGGTCAAAAAAATTTGCCGCAACTGCAAAATCATCCGTCGCAAGGGCGTGGTTCGTGTGATCTGTACAGATCCACGCCACAAACAGCGTCAAGGTTGATTGAACTGGTTTAAAGAGGACGCACATGGCACGTATCGCAGGCATTAATATTCCGCCACACAAACACACTGAAATTGGCCTCACCGCTATTTTCGGTATCGGTCGCACACGCGCTCGCAAAATTTGCGAAGCATGTGGCATTGACTACACAAAGAAGATCAAAGATCTGACTGACTCGGACCTCGAAAAGATCCGTGACCAGATCGCTGAATTCACGATTGAAGGTGACTTGCGTCGCGAAACAACCATGAACATCAAGCGTTTGATGGACATTGGCTGTTACCGCGGTTTCCGCCACCGTCGTGGTCTTCCTATGCGTGGTCAACGTACGCGTACCAACGCTCGTACACGTAAGGGTCCGCGTAAAGCAGCCCAGTCGTTGAAGAAATAATAGGACTGAACAATGGCTAAATCTCCAAGCGGCGCAGCTTCACGCGTACGTAAAAAGGTTCGTAAGAACATTGCTGACGGCATCGCGCACGTGCATGCGTCGTTCAACAACACAATCATCACCATCACTGACCGCCAAGGAAATGCTCTGTCATGGGCTTCGTCAGGTGGTCAAGGTTTCAAGGGCTCACGCAAGTCCACACCTTTCGCAGCTCAAGTGGCTTCGGAAGTTGCAGGTCGCGCAGCCGTTGATCAAGGCATCAAGAACCTTGATGTCGAGATCAAAGGTCCAGGCCCTGGCCGTGAATCTTCAGTGCGCGCTTTGGCCGCATTGGGCATTCGCATCAACTCGATCGCTGACGTGACACCAGTGCCGCACAACGGCTGCCGTCCACAAAAGCGTCGTCGTATTTAAGCGTTTTCGCTTTTTTACTGTTAACCACAAGCCCACCGCCGCTGGTCAACTCCCAGCGGCTCCTCGCTTCTAGCGAGCAGCTGATCAGATAAGGAAATTCAAGTGGCACGTTACCTAGGCCCCAAGGCCAAACTCTCCCGCCGTGAAGGCACCGACTTGTTCTTGAAGAGCGCACGCCGCTCGATCAGCGACAAGTGCAAATTCGACAGCAAGCCAGGACAACACGGGCGCACCTCTGGTCAGCGCACGTCTGACTTCGGCTTGCAATTGCGCGAAAAGCAAAAAGTCAAACGCATGTACGGCGTGTTGGAGCGTCAGTTCCGCCGCTACTTCGCCGCTGCTGATCGCCAAAAAGGCAACACTGGTGCAAACCTGTTGACCTTGTTGGAAACACGTTTGGACAACGTGGTGTACCGCATGGGCTTCGGCTCTACACGTGCTGAAGCACGTCAGTTGGTGTCACACAAGGCCATCACTGTCAACGGTCATCAAGTCAACATCGCTTCTTACCTGGTGAAAGCCGGTGATGTGGTGGCTGTGCGTGAAAAGTCTAAAAAGCAAGGTCGCGTTTTGGAAGCACTCGAGTTGGCCAAACAAGTGGGCATGCCTGCTTGGGTCGAAGTCAATCTTGAAAAAGCAGAAGGTGTCTTCAAGAAGACCCCAGACCGCGACGAATTTGCTGCTGATATCAACGAATCTTTGATCGTCGAACTTTATTCGCGTTAATCCTGGTTGAAGTTTTCAACCTAACGCACCCCACGCAGCCTGCTCGCGCTGCGTGGTCCAGAAACCCAGCCTTACCGGTGTAACGAGCCGGGGGTATTGATAGGAAATCTGAATGCAAACGAATTTGCTGAAACCAAAAAATATTCATGTCGAGCAATTGGGTCACAACCGCGCCAAGGTTACCTTGGAGCCGTTTGAGCGTGGCTATGGTCACACCTTGGGTAATGCCCTGCGCCGCGTTTTGTTGTCTTCCATGGTCGGCTATGCCGTGACTGAAGTCACCATCGCCGGCGTGGTGCATGAGTACTCGTCTATCGACGGCGTGCAAGAAGATGTGGTCAACATCTTGTTGAACCTCAAAGGCGTTGTGTTCAAAATGCACAATCGTGACGAAGTCACTTTGAGCTTGCGCAAAGACGGCGAAGGCGCTGTTACGGCTGCTGACATTCAAGTGCCTCACGATGTTGAAATCATCAACCCTGAGCACGTGATTGCTAACTTGTCGCACGGCGGCAAGATTGACATTCAACTCAAAGTTGAAACAGGCCGTGGCTACGTGCCAGGTACTGTGCGTCGTTACGGCGAAGAGCCAAGCAAGTCCATCGGCCGTATCGTGTTGGATGCCGCCTTCTCTCCAGTGAGCCGCGTCAGCTACAGCGTCGAAAACGCTCGCGTTGAGCAACGTACCGATCTCGACCGCTTAGTCATGGAAATCGAAACCAACGGTGCTATCACTGCTGAAGATGCAGTGCGCGCGTCATCCAAGATTTTGGTTGAGCAACTGGCTGTGTTTGCGCAGTTGGAAGGCGACGCCATCAACGGCATCATGGAAGCAGCTGCACCACGCGGCGGCCAACAGTTCGATCCGATCTTGTTGCGCCCAGTGGATGAGTTGGAGCTGACTGTTCGTTCGGCCAACTGCTTGAAAGCTGAAAACATTTATTACATCGGTGACCTGATTCAGCGCACTGAAAACGAGTTGCTCAAGACGCCTAACTTGGGTCGCAAGTCACTCAACGAAATCAAAGAAGTTCTGGCTTCTCGTGGCTTGACCTTGGGCATGAAGCTCGAGAGCTGGCCACCTGCTGGCTTAGAGCGTCGTTAATTCAAAACCACTGACTTTTAAAGTCCCCTGGCCGTACCTGATACGGCGGCCGGCAAAACATCAAAGGAAATCAAAATGCGTCACGGACACGGACTTCGCAAACTCAACCGCACTAGCTCACATCGCTTGGCGATGCTGCGTAACATGATGAATTCGCTCATTGAGCATGAAGCCATCAAAACCACATTGCCAAAAGCCAAAGAATTGCGTCGCGTCATTGAGCCGATGATTACTTTGGCCAAAGAGCCTACCGTTGCTAACCGCCGCTTGGCATTCGACCGCTTGCGCGATCGTGACAGCGTTGTGAAGTTGTTCAACGAATTGGGCCCACGTTTCAAGACACGTCCAGGTGGTTACACCCGTATTTTGAAAATGGGTTT
>CAJBHE010000297.1 GCA_903952885.1 uncultured Burkholderiales bacterium | reverse complement strand
GTGTGGATTACGCCAATGCCAATGGTTTCTATTTGGGCACTTGGGCTTCGACCATCAAGTGGATCAAAGATGCTTATCATGATGGCAAACCTCAGGCAAAAGGCCCAGTTGAATTAGATATTTATGGAGGTTACAAGTTTGAAGCTGCTGGTATTGCTTATGACGTTGGTTACTTGCGCTACCAGTACCAAGGCAACACATACAAAGATGCATCATCTGCCAACGTGAACGCCAACACAGACGAAGCTTACGGCGCAGCCACTTACGGCCCAGCAACCTTGAAGTATTCACATGCTTTCTCTGATCTGTTTGGTTATGGCGACACCAAAGGCAGCACATATTGGGATTTGAGCGCTACGTTTGATCTGGGTAATGGTTACGCCTTGGTTCCACATGCCGGTCGTCAAAACATCACAGATGGCAAAAACAAAAATCATCAATACAGCTACAGCGACTTTGCTTTGACGCTGAATAAAGACTTGGGTGATGGCCTGTCTGCCAGCGTTGCTGCCATCAAAACGACTGCTGATCAATCACTCTATTCAACCTTGTCTTCGACTAAATACAACGCCGCCAAGAACGCAGTGGTGGTTGGCGTCAAGTACGCGTTCTAAACCAACGCACTGTCTTCTCTAGGAGCAACCATGAAACTCATCACCGCCATCATTAAGCCGTTCAAGTTGGATGAGGTCCGCGAGGCCCTCTCCCAAATTGGCGTGCAAGGCATCACCGTCACTGAAGTCAAAGGCTTCGGCCGCCAAAAAGGCCACACCGAGTTGTATCGGGGTGCTGAGTATGTGGTTGACTTCTTGCCCAAGGTCAAGATCGAAGCCGCGGTTGACGCTGAACACGTCGACCGCGCGATCGAAGCCATCGAAGGTGCTGCACGCACCGGAAAAATCGGCGACGGCAAGATTTTTGTTTTCGACCTCGAACAAGTCGTCCGCATCCGCACCGGCGAGACCGGTCCAGAAGCGCTTTAAGAAAGACACCATCATGAAAAAACTCTTAGCCTCATTGGCCCTCGGATTTGGCCTCTTGCTAGGCGGTACTGCTGCCATGGCACAAACTGCACCAACTGCTGACGTCAAAGTCACAGCTCCTGCCGCAGCCCCCGCTGCTGCAACCGCAGAAGCCGCAGCTCCTGTTGCTGTGCCTAACAAAGGCGACACCGCCTTCATGACGATTTCGACAGTGTTGGTGATCTTGATGACCATCCCAGGCTTGGCTTTGTTCTACGGCGGTTTGGTCCGCAGCAAGAACATGCTGTCTGTGTTGATGCAAGTGTTTGTCGTGAGCTCACTCATTTATGTGTTGTGGGTCATTTACGGCTACACCGTGGCGTTCAGCGGCGGTTCACCTTTCTTTGGTGGCTTCGACAAGTTGTTCTTCAAAGGCATCACGCCTGACTCTATTGCTGCCACGTTCAGTAAGGGTGTTGTGATTCCTGAATTCACATTCGCTGCATTCCAAGCCACATTCGCGGCCATCACGTGTGCCTTGATCGTGGGTGCATTTGCTGAGCGTGTGCGCTTCTCTGCTGTGTTGTTGTTCTCGGCCATTTGGTTCACGTTCAGCTACTTGCCAGTGGCTCACATGGTTTGGTACTGGGACGGCCCTGACGCCATCACCGACGCTGCGACTTTGGAAACTGTGACTGCCGCTGCTGGCTGGTTGTGGGCCAAGGGTGCGTTGGACTTCGCTGGCGGTACAGTGGTGCACATCAACGCTGCGGTGGCAGGTTTGGTCGGTGCTTATGTGATCGGCAAGCGTACGGGCTACGGCAAAGAGTCAAT
>CAJBHE010000296.1 GCA_903952885.1 uncultured Burkholderiales bacterium | reverse complement strand
GTTGTGTTGTCTCCCTGGTGCTTTTTTATTGCTGTTGGTAGAGCCCGCGAGCGCCTATTGGAATGCCAAACATCTTGGGGATGCTGACTTTGCGGCCTTGGTTGTTCTGATTGTTGGATCATTTTCTTTAGCCAAGGCATTGAGCAGCGACATGCTCAAGATCTGTTCGATCACGCTCACACGGTATGGCATTTTTCTAAGTTGGAGCCACATTCCTGAAATTTTCGGCGACGGTGTGAATCAAGAGCGACATTTGTTGTGGGATGAAATCGAGACCTTGACTTGGATTGAGGGCGAGACTGAGCTAGATTTGAAACAGTATTTACAAATCGAATTCAAAGAAAAAATAGAAATTCGGAAAATGGCTTTGAAAGTATTGGTCAGTGATGATCAAAACGAAGCGCGCTGCAGGCAGATCATTGCTCTTTTGCCTGCCAACCTTGTTCAGCCTGAGTGGCTGAAAACTTATAAAAAAGATTAACGGGAGATTGAATGTCATTGTTTAAAAAACTCAAAGCTCGCGCTGCCGAGGGGCGCCCAGTACGCGTGACCGTGATTGGTGTTGGTAAATTCGGTTCGATGTATTTGTCTCAGGCACCACGCACGCCCGGGATCCATGTGGTGGCTGTTGCTGATCTGTCGCCTGATCGTGCTCGCCTCTCTCTTGCGCGCGTGGACTGGGACGCACATCGACTGGCTGCCACATCGCTGGCGCAAGCGGTGAGAGATGGCAGCACGTTCGTGACTGATGATGCGGCCTCAGTCATTGCCAGTGAACATGTAGACATCGTGATCGATGCTACGGGCAGCCCTGCTGCAGGCATTGCACATGCACTTTTGTGCTGTGAGCACCGCAAGCACATCATCATGGTCAACGTGGAGGCTGATGTTTTGGCTGGGCCACTTTTGGCACGTCGCGCCAAAGAGGCCGGCATCATTTATTCGATGGCTTCGGGTGACCAACCTGCGCTGATTGCTGAGATGGTGGACTGGGCGAGAACCATTGGTATGGACGTGGTGTGCGCGGGCAAGGGTACTAAGTATTTGCCCATTTATCACCAAAGTACCCCCGATACAGTGTGGGGCCACTACGGCTTCAGTGCTGAGCAAGTCGCTGGCGGCGACTTCAATGCTCAGATGTTCAACAGTTTTTTGGATGGCACGAAGTCCGCCCTGGAAATGGCGGCGGTGTCAAATGCCTGCGAACTCTTGCCTGCCAAAGAGGGCTTATTTTTCCCACCCTGCGGAGTGGATGATTTACCGCATCTCTTGCGCCCTCATAAAGACGGCGGCATTTTGATGCAAAAGGGAACAGTCGAGGTGGTGTCGTCCATAGAGCGCGATGGACGCCCAGTGTTTCGCGATCTGCGATGGGGCGTTTATGCCGTATTTGAAGCGCCCAGTCAATATGTGATGGACTGTTTCCAGCAGTATGGACTCAAAACAGATTCGACAGGCAAATATGCCGCCATGTACAAGCCCTATCACTTGATTGGTCTTGAGTTGGGTATTTCTGTTGCCAGCATTGCCGTGCGCCAAGAGGCGACCGGTGCCACGGGGGAGTGGCGTGGTGATGTGGGCGCCACGGCCAAGCGCACGCTTAAAAAAGGCGAGAAGCTTGACGGCGAGGGCGGCTTTACCGTTTATGGCAAGTTGATGCAAACGGCTGATTCACTGCGAATGAAAGCATTACCCATTGGACTGGCGCACAACATGGTGCTCAAGCGTGACATTGCTGAGGGTGCAGTGGTCACTTGGGATGATGTGGACTATGACGCAAGCAAACAGGCTGTGGCTTTCCGCCGCGAGCAGGAAGATATTTTCCGCAAGGAAATGATGGCTTGTTCGTCGTGAGTTCTCAAGGAGTTGTTCATGGGCTTGGAGCTCGGTGTCATATAAAATTACTGTGATACACTATTGATCTTTCCAGAGCGGCTGTAGCTCAGCTGGATAGAGTACTTGGCTACGAACCAAGGGGTCGTGGGTTCGATTCCTGCCAGCCGCACCAAATTGAACAAGGGTTTACATTTTCGGATGTAAACCCTTTTTCTTTGTTCGCAATTGCATAGAGTTTGGGATCATGAGCAAGGCCTTCACACCTGAGACCGATGGCGAGGATGACGACATCAGCTTGCCACCTCTGCCCGCAGGCAGTAAAAACTACATCACACCGCTGGGCTACGCCACGCTTCGTGCGGAGTTGTTTACGCTGATGGACAACGAGCGCCCGCGCATGGTTGAGATCGTGCATTGGGCTGCCAGCAATGGCGACCGCTCAGAAAACGGCGATTACCACTATGGCAAAAAGCGATTGCGCGAGATTGACCGACGCATCCGCTTTTTGACAAAGCGTCTAGAGATTGCCGAAATCACCGACCCCAGCAACCACCATGGCAAAGACCAAGTGTTTTTTGGCGCTACCGTCACTTATGTGGACGAAGCCAATGTAGAGCGCACGGTCACCATTTTGGGCATCGACGAAGCTGACAGTTTGAAAGCTGAAGTGACATGGGTGTCACCCATTGCACGCGCGCTGCTCAAAGCGCGTGAAGGTGATGTGGTGAAGTTGGTCACGCCGATGGGCGTGCAAGAGGTGGAGGTCGTAGCGGTGCGCTACCCCGCACCAGAAATAGACAAGGCCTGAATCTTCAGGCTAACGTCCTACGCCTGACACTACCCGTTGCGCTTGCAGCACGGCAGGCACGCGTCGCAGATTGCTGAGCACGACATCCAAATGTGCTTTGTCGCGAACGCTGAATACAAAGCGCAAATCAAACGCTTCTTGGCCCGTCACCTCCTCGGCCATCAGCACGTGAGTAATGTCTGCTTCAGCGCCAGTGATGGCGGAAGCCACGCGGGCTAGCACGCCTTTGCCGTTGCTCACCGTGACCACGGCTGCGACTTCAAAGTTACGCGCGGGCTCATCTGACCATTCAACGGCAATGAAGCGTTCACTGTCTTTGTACTTCAAACGTTGAGCCACGCCGCAATGGTCGGTGTGCACTACCAAGCCTTCGCCACGGCCCAAATAGCCCACGATGGCGTCGCCCGGCACGGGGAAGCAACAGGTGGCGTATTTCACGGATGCGTTTTCGCTGCCATCCACTGTCACGCTGCCTTGCGACACGTTTTCGTGGGCAGTGAAACGCTCGCGACTTAGCAGCAGCGCATCTGGCTTGAGGCCTGTGTCAGACAACAGGCTTGCCAAGCGCTTGGCCACAATGCTGGCCACGCGTTTGCCAAGGCCAATGTCTGTCAACAACTCTGCTTGTGTTTTGCTGCCCGTAAAGTGGAGTAGCTTGTCCCACAGACCTGCATACTCGCCTTCGCGGGCAGGCATTTGTTCAATGCCTTCGGCACGCAGAGCTTGAGCTAACAGCTTGTCGCCCAAGTCTTGCGACTCGCTGTGCGCCATGGTCTTGAGGTAATGCCGAATCTTTGAGCGGGCGCGACCCGTGCGCACAAAACCCAGCCATGCCGGGTTGGGCGATGCGACGGTTGAGGTGATGACTTCAATGATGTCACCATTGCGCAGCTCGGTGCGCAGCGGCACTTGCTCGCCGTTGACCTTGGCTGCCATGGTGCGGTCGCCTACATCACTGTGTACGGCGTAGGCAAAGTCGACGATGGTCGCGCCGCGTGGCATGGCCATGATCTTGCTCTTTGGCGTGAACACATACACCGCATCAGGGAATAAGTCGACTTTGACGTGGTCCCAAAACTCTGTGGCATCGCGTGTTTCGTCTTGAATGTCCAGCAGCGACTGCAGCCACTTGTTGCCCAAGTTGGCTTCGTTGCTCGAACCATTGTCTTTGTAAAGCCAGTGAGCAGCTACCCCAGTTTCAGCTACCAGGTTCATGCTCTCGGTGCGCATTTGAAACTCCACGTTCAGGCCCGATGGCCCCACGATGGTGGTATGCAGTGATTGGTAGCCGTTGAGTTTGGCAATGGCAATATGGTCTTTGAATTTGCCAGGTACTGGCTTGTACATCTGATGCAACACGCCCATGGCGGTGTAGCAATCAATGACATTGGGCAAGATGAGGCGAAAGCCATAGATGTCGGTCACCTGCGCAAAGCTCAGGACTTTCTCATCCATTTTTTTGTAAATCGAATACAAAGTTTTTTCTCTGCCCGAAATACGCACTTTCAAACCGACCTTGGCCAAAGCCGCACCGACCTCTTGTTCGACCTTTTGCATCAAGTCGCGGCGGCGGTGGCGTGCTTTTTGAATGGCTTTGCTCAGCACTTGGTGACGCCAAGGCCACAGGTGCTGGAAGGCCAGTTCTTGCAGTTCGCGGTAGGTTTGATTGAGGCCTAAGCGATGAGCGATAGGCGCATAAATTTCCAGTGTTTCGTTGGAGATGCGCCCCCACTTGGCGCGGGGCATGTCGCCCATGGTGCGCATGTTGTGGCTTCGGTCGGCCAGCTTGATGAGGATGACGCGCACATCACGCGCCATGGCCAGCAGCATCTTGCGAAACGACTCAGCTTGACTTTCTTCGCGGGTGTTGAACTCCAGCTTGTCGAGCTTGGTCAGGCCATCTACCAACTCGGCCACTTGAATGCCAAAGCGCTCGATCAAGTCGGTTTTGGTAATGCCGCAGTCTTCCATCGCGTCATGCAGCAGCGCAGCCGACAAGGCTTGTGCGTCTAGCTTCCATTCCGCGCACTGCGCGGCCACGGCGATGGGGTGGGTGATGTAGGGCTCGCCGCTGTTGCGCAGTTGGCCCAAATGGGCTTCGTCGGCATAGCGGTAGGCGCGGCGCACCATGTCTAAACCCTCGGGGTTGAGATAGCTTAGTTTTTCCGTCAACGCAGCAAAGCTGGCCGCTGCTGCATTGGCTGCGGCGGCACTTCCAGACATGGAAGCAGGGGGCTTCAACGTAGATTGGGTGACACTCATAGTGAACACTTTACCCGCAATGAAAAAAGCACCGACAGTGCGGTGCTTTTTTATTGGGTGAACCCGATTTAGCCGGGTACTTTTTTCAGCATCTCAATGCCGATGTGGCCAGCGGCAATTTCGCGCAAGGCGGTTACGCCTGGCTTGTTTTTGCTTTCGACCTTGGGTGTGTGGCCTTGACTGAGCATGCGAGCGCGGTAGGTGGCGCACAGCACCAATTGAAAGCGGTTAGGGATCTGCGCGAGGCAATCTTCAACAGTGATGCGGGCCATGTGGGTACTCCAGAATTCAGGTGATGTTCAGGGCTTGAAAGATATCAGCCCGAGCCCGGCGCTGTGCCAGGTACTTGAGGCGCTGTGCATGCACGATCGCTTTCAGGTCGAACAAGGCGGTCTCAAACAATTGATTGATTATAACGTAGTCAAATTCCCTGGCCTGTGCCATCTCATCGGCCGCGTTTTGCAGACGCAGGTCAATGATGTCGGGCGCATCCTCACCACGGTTGTGCAGGCGCGACTTCAACTCTTCCCAGCTGGGGGGAAGAATGAAAATCAGCACGGCGTTGGCAAACAGCTTTTTGACTTGAATCGCGCCTTGGAAGTCGATTTCCAAAATCACGTCTGCGCCTTGGGCAATGCGGTCTTCAATGGCTTTGAGCGAAGTGCCGTAGCGTTGGCCGTGCACATGAGCCCATTCCAAAAATGCGTTGCCTTCGACCATTTGGTCAAACTCGGGCGGTGACACAAAGAAGTATTCGCGGCCATGCTTTTCTTGGCCACGAGGTTGGCGTGTGGTGTGCGACACGGAAGGGCGCACTTTGGTGTCGAGTTCCATCAAGGCTTTGACGAGGCTCGATTTGCCAGCCCCGCTTGGGGCTGCGACCACAAAGAGGTTGCCTGGAAAGTTGTCCATTATTCGAGGTTCTGTACTTGTTCGCGAAGTTGTTCGATGAGCACTTTCATGTCCACCGAAATACGGGTCATTTCCATCGTGGCCGACTTCGAGCCCAAGGTGTTAGCCTCGCGGTGCAGCTCTTGAATCAGGAAGTCCAAACGCTTGCCCACGCCTTCGGTTTTGCCGCCTTTGGCCAACAAGTCGTCCATCTCGTCAAAGTGTGACACCAAGCGGGTCAGCTCTTCGGCCACGTCGATGCGAATGGCAAACGAGGTCGCTTCGGTCAACGCTCGGTCTTGTGCAGCTTCAGGCAGGGCCGTGCCTTCAGTCAAGGCCATGGCGTCGCGCCAACGCTCTAAAAACTTCAAGCGTTGTTGCTCCACCAGTTGGGGTACTAGCGGTGCGGCCTGAGTGGCTAGAACGCGCAGTTGACTGAGGCGCTCACGCAGGGTTTGGGCTAAGCGTGCGCCTTCGCGTTCGCGGGCGTCGCTCAGCTGTGTCAGGGTGGTTTGGGCTAGCTTCAGCAGCGCGGGGCCAATGTCGGCGGGCGCGGCAGACTGGGCCGTGGCCAAGCGCAACACATCGGCCACCGACAGGCCGTTGGCCTCTGGCAAGTGAGCGTGTACTTGCTCTTGCAGGTCCAGCAGGCGTTGCAGCAGGGCAGGGGTGGGCTCGGCAAAGCTGGTGTCAGCCGTGCTTTCAATGTTGGCGCGCACTTCTACTTTGCCACGCTTGAGGTGCTTGGTCACCAGCTCGCGCATCGCGGCCTCGTGCTGGCGCAGCTCTTCGGGCATCTTGAACGTCAGGTCCAAAAAGCGGCTGTTGACCGAGCGAATTTCCAGTCCCAAGCGCAAGGCGGGGCTGTTAGTGGTGTCTGAAGTTAGCTCGGTTTGCGCGCTGGCATAACCGGTCATGCTGTAAATAGGCATGGGTGGCGTTTAGTATCAAAGGAGACATTATCTCAGGCTCGCCATTGCAGTTTTTTGACTCGGTGCGGGGTATTCGGATTGGTCGACAATTGAAGCCTAACCGAATCCCTTAAACGCTTGCTTTAGAGCCTAAAAAATGACGACCACTTTGCCCGCTTCTCGCCACACCCGTGCTGCTGACCAACTGCGTTCTGTGCGCATCACCCGCCACTTCACCATGCATGCCGAGGGCTCGGTTCTGATCGAGTTTGGCCACACCAAAGTGCTGTGCACCGCGTCGGTGGAAGAAAAAGTACCTGGCCACAAAAAAGGCTCGGGCGAAGGCTGGGTCACCGCCGAATACGGCATGCTGCCCCGCGCAACCCACACCCGCAGCGACCGCGAAGCCGCGCGCGGCAAGCAATCGGGCCGCACGCAAGAAATTCAGCGCCTCATTGGCCGCTCGATGCGCGCTGTGTTTGACCTAAAGAAACTGGGCGAGCGCACCATCCACTTGGACTGCGACGTGTTGCAAGCCGACGGCGGCACGCGCACCGCCAGCATCACCGGCGCGTTTGTGGCTGCGCAAGACGCGGTGAACAAGCTGATTGCCGCTGGCAAGCTGACCGAGAGCCCCATCACCCAAGGCATTGCCGCCATTTCGGTGGGCATGTTGGGCGATTTGCCCTTGCTCGATTTGGAATACACCGAAGACTCTGGCTGCGACACCGACATGAACGTGGTCATGACCAGCGCTGGCCACTATGTGGAAGTGCAGGGCACTGCCGAAGGCCTGCCGTTCACCCGCGATCAAATGAACGCCTTGTTGGCCTTGGCCGAAAAAGGCGTGCGCGAACTCATCGCCATGCAGCAAGAAGCCTTGGCCGCTTAAACGCGATGACCGCACCGATGAAGCAAATCGTTCTGGCCTCTAACAACAAAGGCAAGCTCGCCGAGTTGCAAGCCATGTTTGCGCCCTTGGGCGTCGAGCTGGTGCGCCAAGGTGATTTGCACATTGGCGAAGCTGAAGAGCCGTTTCACACCTTTGTAGAAAACGCCTTGGCCAAAGCCCGCCATGCCGCGCGTGAAAGCGGCTTGCCCGCTGTAGCTGACGACGCGGGCTTGTGCGTCGACGCCTTTGGCGGCCTGCCAGGCGTGCAAACCGCGTACTACGCCACCCAGTTTGGTTACGAGAAAAGCGACGACAACAACGTGCGCGCCTTGCTAGAGCAAATGGCCAACATCGACAACCGCCGAGCTGCTTTGGTCAGCACTTTGGTGGCCGTGCGCCACCC
>CAJBHE010000295.1 GCA_903952885.1 uncultured Burkholderiales bacterium | reverse complement strand
TTTGGATAGGCCATAAAAATCTTGATAAGCCTTGTCAATTGCAGCATCGAGTCGGCCTTTGACATAACGTTCAGGCAAACCTAAGCGCTCGCGATCTGTCATCGTGCCGCATAAAGTTTCAGGAAATACAGGCCAATGCCAATCGCGTGCGTGTGTGGTAGTCATGGATATGAAATACAAATTAAGCGTGAATGGGGTAAATGTGACCGTCGTAGCTTGAGGCTAGAAATTGACCGTTGTCATCCCATGTGATTGATGAAATGCCAGACATGGTTGGACGTTCAAATTTGGTCCAACGTTTTTCTTTCAAATCAAACATTGCTACTGTTCCACCATAGCTGCCCGTTAAGAGGCGTGATTTGTCCGCATTGATGCTGATGCATTTCACCGAATTTGGATGTGGACTTGGGTAAACCTCCTCGCTTTCATCACTCCAAATCCGTAAAGTTCGGTCACGGCTTACGGTCGCAAACTTATGACCCTCAATGGCGCAGCAATCGTTGGTGATTTTGTCGTGTGCCTTACGCACGTTTTTAACAAGTGACCAGTCCCTGACACGATGCCATGCAATGTCAGTGTTAGCACATACTGAGAACAACACGCCATCACTGAAACTCAAACCTTTTATAGCGTTTTCATAAATTTTCAAGGATTGAACCAGCTCAATCTGTTGTGAAACATTGAATACCAAAACCTCACCGGTGTAGGTGCCAATCGCCAAGAGCGATTCGCCTGCTTGTTGAAAAGCGACGCCGCAGTTCAGTGGAGAGAAGTGCGTGTACAGCACTTGTGCCGTGCGAGCATCAAACAGTTGGCCCATTTGACCGCCTGTGAAAATGCGGTCGCATGATGCCACTAAGAAGTTGCAAAGGCTTCCCATATTGGCAATAGCTTGACCATCTTGCAAGACCTGGCCTGCATCTCCAACTGAGTAGGTGTACCCGTGGATATGGGCAACATCATTCAATGCTTTGCCTGCATGTACATCTTGTAAGTCCCAGCTTGATGTCTTCACATCAAAAATGGCATAAGTTGAACCGAATGTTCCAGTCGCAACGCGGCCGTCTTTGAGAATCGTTGCGGCTCGGGCCCAGATGGTCTCAGGTAACGTGGCGCGTCCTATTTCTGTGGGAGATTGATCGTCTGCCAAATTCCAAATGCTCATCGAACGGTCATAACTGAGGCAAACCAACTGACTATTCTGTGGGTTAAGTGCCACCTTTTTGATGCCAGCTGAATGTGCTTGAATAAATCGCGTGCCGTTGTCATCAATGATGACAATTCGACCCAAATCATCACCTGCGTAAATCACGCCGCTGCTTGAGATGTCCAAGCTGTCTGTGCGAATTCTTAAATCTGTTGTCTGTATTTCATGACCGTATGCCGCATCCCATTTACGGATGGTGCCGTCCACGCTGGTGGACACCACACACTTGCTGTCTGGTGTCCAAGCCAATGACAATACATTGCCCGTATGGCCTTTGCAGGTGGTCAGGCACTGACCTTGCAAATTGAAAATACGCACCATACGGTCGAGTGCACATGTGGCAATCATTTCATCGTTTGGTGAGAACACCGCCATGTCTACATCGTCCCCATGACCTGGTAAGACAGCTTGGAGTCGCATAGTGGGCACTGCCCACAGGCGTGCAGAGTAGTCACTGCTCGCGCTGACAATCCATTTGCCATCAGCACTGAATGCGCAGTTATTGACCAAATGGTCGTGAGTTCCTCTGGCAATCGCTTGGCGCGTTTTGTTGTTCCAAAGAATTAGTTTGTTGTCGTAACCCGCTGTGGCTACGAAATCGCCATGCGCAGCGATTCCAGCGATAGGTCCTTCATGCAGCATGGCGATTCCTTTTCTAGTTTATGCCGTAATGTTCACCGCACTAGCGGCATCCATGCTCTTCAACTTGTCATCTAAGCTTTGTAAAAAGTTAGTGACGTTCGCTGTCGAGCTATTGCCCCCCATCGAGCCCATCAGATTCGCAAAACTCGATTGCAAATTGTTGGTCAGCGCTGAGTTGCTAGAGGCTGCCGTGGTGGCATCTGCCGTTACACCTGCCGTGCCCCCCATTTGTTGAATCAAGCTTTCCAAGCTCGCTTCTAACTGAGCGTTAGAAGGTGCGGTGGAGGCTCGACTACCCAAAAAGGCCTGTGTGGTCGCGGTGCTAGACACTGCTGCATTCGCCGTCGCTTGTGGCGGCGGTGGTGGCATGTTCAGCAAGAAGCTCCCCTGTCCA
>CAJBHE010000294.1 GCA_903952885.1 uncultured Burkholderiales bacterium | reverse complement strand
TTGGCGTGGCATCGACCAAAGCATTCACCACGCAGTTGGCGGGGTTGTTCTTGCTCACCTTGGCTTTGGCGCAAACCAAAGGCCGTTTGAGCGAAGAAGAAGAAGCTGCACACATCAAAGCCATGCGCCACTTGCCCGCCGCTTTGCAAGCCGTGTTGGCGTTAGAGCCACAGCTCATCGCGTGGTCGCAAGACTTTGCCAGCAAAGAAAATGCGTTGTTCTTGGGCCGTGGCACGCATTACCCTATCGCGCTCGAAGGCGCGTTGAAGCTCAAAGAAATCACCTACATCCACGCCGAGGCCTATGCCGCTGGCGAGCTAAAACACGGCCCCTTGGCACTTGTCACCAGCGCCATGCCTGTGGTGACAGTTGCACCAAACGATGCCTTGCTAGAAAAGCTCAAGAGCAACATGCAAGAAGTGCGCGCCCGTGGCGGCGTGTTGTATGTGCTCGCCGATGGCGACACGAAGATTGAAAGCAGCGAAGGCGTGAACGTCATTCGCATGCCCGAGCACTATGGCGTGCTCTCACCCATCTTGCATGTCGTGCCGTTGCAGTTGCTGAGCTATCACACGGCATGTGCGCGTGGCACGGATGTGGACAAGCCGCGCAATTTAGCCAAGAGCGTAACTGTTGAGTGACCCTCGGATAGAAGTCCTCTCATCCCGCGTCCACGGCCAAGGCGTGTTTGCCCTATGCCATATGGCCGCGGGTGAAACCGTCATCGAGTATGTGGGCGAAATCATCACAATGGCCGAAGCACTGCGCCGTCATCCGCATGACCCCACCAACCCCGAGCACACGTTTTACTTTCACATCGATGACACGCGTGTGATTGACGGCCTATACGGCGGCAATGACTCGTGCTGGATCAACCATTCGTGTCAGCCCAACTGCGAGCCCGTTCAAGTGAAGGGGCGAGTCTTTATCAAAACCCGTCGCCAAGTGTGGCGCGGTGAAGAACTGACCTTCAACTATGGGTTGGTGAGTGACGAGCCTTTGACCGATGGGCTCAAAGCCAGATATGCCTGTCGCTGCGGCTCAAAGAAGTGCAAAGGCACCATGCTGGCCTGAGAAAATAAAGACATGATGAACCAAACGACAGACGCGCTCGTGCAATGGGACAAGGCCTGCAAAGCCTTGGACGAAGAGTTTCAGCTCAGTGCCAGTGAATTGCCCACGATTGAAACCGCCAAGACTTTGTTTTTGCAGTTGGTGGGTCGACGCGACATCACGCAAGAAGCAGCCAATGCGCTGATGTTCAGCTTGTATTTTTCGGGCTATCTCAGCATGTTGATGGCCTTTAAACACCAGACGCCAGACTTTGAAGTGCCTGACTATTTGCACACCCACCCTGTGCTGGAGGCATCTAACCGTTGGGCGCAACAGGCCACCGATGGTCATTTGCTGTTGCAACTGGCACAGCCCATCATCCAAGACACCCAAGCGTTGTTAGAAGCGTTGAACTAGGCCATGACCTATCAAAACCTTGCGCCGTGGGTAGAGCAACGTACGCCGAAGGGCGTATTGCGCTGGGCGACGGAGACAAGATAATTCCTATCAAAAGGAGTATCGATCGTCATGCCGCAGGAATTAGAAGCTGATTTGCGAAAACAGTTGGAAGATTTGTATGAGCCCTTGGCTGCAGCCAATATGGCGTTTCATAACAGCCAAAGTGCCGAAGACAAAGTGGCCGTGCAAAAGTTAGAAAAGCAAATGAACAAGTTGGTGGACCAGTTGATCGAGCTGGAAGATGGCCAAGATTTGGCTTGAGTAGCTAAATTAGCACCTAACGCACAGCGCCATAGGGGCAATATCCAGGCCTAGGCCCCACTTGCGGATGCAGCCTGCAGGTGTTGGGCCTTTTTTCATACACGGTGCAATGGCGTGTTTTGGCATCTAGGTTGTGGCAGTCGCCATTGGCGCGACGCGACAGGGTGAAGATGCTGTTCTTGAAATTGAAGTGTTCAATCACGCCCATTTTTTGCAGGCGCTTGGCAATTTGTTTGGGCTCTTCGTGTTCAGCTTCAAACGGATCGACCAGCTCTAGGCGAACCAAGTCAGGCAGCTTCACTTCCACGGGCATGGTGCAGCAGTTGGCTGCACAGGTGCTGCACAGGCCGTTGCGATATCGAGTCCAGGTGTCGCAGTTGTCCACATTGACGATGGCGATGTGTGACCTCATGCTTCGATCCCCAACGTATCATGCAAGTGCGCGGATAAAAAAGGCATTTGGTACGCCAGCACTTTGAGCGAGCGCACAGATGACACATCGGCAAACACCGCAGGGTTGGCCACACGTTCGACAAACTTCAGCTCAGGGGCCAGCTCTTGCATTGGGTCTTGCAAAAAGTCTAGTCCCAACTCAGGCGCATTCAGACACAGCAGCGCGTAGCCGCCGGGGGCCAGCAGCTCGGGCAAGCGACGCATGAGTTTGGCGTAGTCTTTGGTGGCGATGAAGCTGCCTTTTTGGTAGCTGGGCGGGTCGACAATGACCAGGCCATAAGGCCCGCTGCGCGTGATCTTGCCCCAGGTTTTAAAGATGTCATGCATTAAAAATGTCGCGCCGGTGTTGATGCCATTGAGCGCGTGGTTTTGCTGGCCAATGGCCATCGCACCGTGGCTCATGTCGACGTTCACCACCAGCTTGGCTCCGGCTTGCAGTGCCACCACCGAGAAAGCGCAGGTATAGGCAAACAAGTTGAGCACTTTCAGGCGCGGCAGGTCAGGCGCGTAGTTGCGCACCACGCGCCTCACCCATTCGCGGCCCTCGGCCATGTCTAGAAACAGCCCGTGGTTTTGACCTTTGAGCACATGCACACGAAAGCTTGCGCCGTTCTCGGTCACCACATGCGGGTCAGGCACTGCGCCGCGCATCAAGCGGGTTTCTATGTGGCCCTCGGCGCGGCATTGATACACCCAATTCAGAGGGGTGGCGGACAACAGCTGCGACCACCGCGCTGACAAAGCTGCGTCGACCGCAGCCAAGTCCTCTGACCCCAAGGCTTGAAAGCTGGTCAGCACAAACACAGGCGGAAAGGCGTCGAGCACCACATATTCACAGCCTGCGTGCATCCCGCCGCGCCCATGAAAAATGCGCTGGGCATCCGTGGGCATGGGCATCGCAGAAATGGCGTTGAGCAGGGCTTGCATGGCAGGGGTGGTTACAGTAAAGGTCGAGTTAACAGAATTAAAAAAAGCCCATGAGCCGCCTCAAGCTTACACGTGACAAGATTTACAAAACCGTTGCGCGCCAGTTGCATGGCGTGGTGCCGTGTTGGGTGTGCGGCGAGCCTGTGGCGCATGCCGAGGCCACGCTAGAGCACATTCAACCGCTCAGCGAAGGCGGCAACAGCCACCAAGACAACTTGGCCATCAGCCACGACCGTTGCAACAACTTGCGCCATGCCAAGACCAAAAATTCGGCTTGAAACGGATCAGCGCTGCGTGGTGGTTTGTGGTGTGCGGTCTAGCTTTTGCACATCAAAGTGCTGCGCTTTGAGGCGCACCAGCAAAGCTTCATACGCCTGGGGGCTGAGTTGTGGTGTGCGCGACAGCACCCACAGATATTCACGCTTGGCATCGCTCACGGCGGCCAGTTGGTAGTCGGCATCGAGGTCAATCACCCAATAGTCGCCCCACACCAAGGGTAGCCAGCTGAGCCACTCGGGCGCAAAACGTACTTGCAGTTTGGGGGAGTTTGCCGCGCCAACTTGCTGGGCCCGGCCCAAGGCTTGGGTGGTGCTGCCATCGGCGGTGGTGCAGCTGTTGAGCACTTGCACCGAGCCATCGGGTTGCGCCAAATACTGGGCACGCGTGTTGGCTGCGCATTTGGCCTGAAAGCGGTTGGGGAACTTGGCAATCTCATACCAAGTGCCCATGTAGCGCGGTACTTCCAGTGAGGCAATGGTAGCGACCGCTGGCAAGGGGGCTGGCGCGGTTTGCGCAGCTGCATGCTGCGAAAGCGCCGTTGTGAAGGCCAGTGTGGCCAACAACCAACGATATTGGAATGTCATAGCTGCTCCCAAGCTCGTTTGATTAAAAAGCCACTTGCATCTGCACGTTGTGCAGCACGATTTCCGCAATTTGAATTAAAAGCAACAGCGCAAGAGGCGATAAGTCTACGCCGCCCAAGCGTGGCAATACACGTCGAATTGGGCGCAGCAACGGGTCCACCAATTGGGCTAAAAAGTAGCGCGCATCAGTGGCGGCGCTGAACCAAGACATGAGGGCATATGCAATGGTGAGCCACATCATGCTCGACAAGATCACGCTCATCAGCTCAAAGCCGGCGTGGGTCAACAAGCTCAACCAATCTGCGGTCGCGCCCGCCACGATCCACAACAGCGAGTGCTTGGCCAGCAACACCGAATAGGCAGCCATTAAGCTGGCTGTGTCGAGGCGGCCCATGGCAGGCACAAAGCGACGCACGGGCAACACGATCCAGTTGGTGAGGGTGAACACAAACGGTGCAATTGGGTTGCCGCCGCTGCTCGACATGTTGATACGCTGCAAATGCATGTACATGCGCAGCAAACAGGTGCCAGCCACCAAGCCGACGGCGAAGTGCAAGATCAAAGAGAAAATTTGTAAAAGCATGGTCGGAGTTTAGGCGCGCTCAGGCAAAATTTGAAGCTTCAACTCAGATTGTTCCGTATGAAGTCCATTCCCGCATTGCCACGTTTTATTTTTGCCAGCCGTTGGTTGCAGCTCCCCTTGTATTTGGGCCTCATTGCGGCACAAGGTGTATATGTATTTCATTTCTGGGTGGAGTTGGTGCATCTCATCGAGGCCGCGTTTGGCAGTCAAGCCGCGCTCGACGCCTTGGTCACAAGCATAGGCTACAAAAACGGGATGACCGTGACACACCTCAGCGAATCCATCACCATGCTGGTGGTGCTGGGTTTGATTGACGTTGTGATGATCTCCAACCTACTCATCATGGTCATTGTGGGCGGTTACGAAACCTTTGTCTCGCGCATGTACCTTGAAAACCACCCCGACCAGCCTGAGTGGCTCAGCCATGTCAATGCGTCTATTTTGAAGGTCAAGCTGGGTATGGCCATCATCGGCATTTCGTCTATTCATTTACTCAAGACCTTCATCAATGCGGCCAACTACGACGAGAAGGTGTTGATGTGGCAAACCATCATCCACATCACCTTTTTGCTAAGTGCTTTGGCCATTGCGTTGACTGACAAAATTTCCCAAGTGCACCCCACCCCACACACGCCTTCACATTGAAAAGCCACATGCAAGCTCGCTACCCCATCCACCGCAACGCACTGGTTTTGTTCTCAGGCGGACAAGATTCCACCACCTGTTTGGCCCACGCGCTGTCCCAATACGAACGTGTGGAAACGCTGGCCTTTGACTACCGCCAGCGTCACTTGGTGGAGCTAGAAGCTCGCCTGCAAGTGTTGGCACAAGTGCGCGAGCAGTTCCCGCAATGGGCCATCAAACTGGGCGAAGACCATTTGCTCGACCTCGGTGTGTTGGGACAGGTGAGCGAAACCTCGCTCACGCGTGACATGGTATTTCAGATGGAAGCCTCAGGCTTGCCCAACACCTTTGTGCCGGGGCGCAACCTCTTGTTCCTCACGCTGGCCGCTGCTCTGGCCTACCGCCGTGGTTTGGATGTCATCGTCACCGGGGTGTGTGAAACCGATTTCTCGGGCTACCCCGATTGCCGCGACGACACCATGAAGGCCATGCAAATTGCGCTGTCGTTGGGCATGGATCGACGCTTGCTGATAGAGACCCCCTTGATGTGGATCGACAAAGCGCAGACGTGGCAGCTGGCCTATGACCTGGGTCAAAAAGCGCATGCAGAGGGCGGCGCCCAGTTGGTCAGCCTCATCGTCGAACACACCCACACCTGCTACGTGGGTGACCGCACGCACCGCCACGATTGGGGCTACGGCTGCAGTACCTGCCCTGCGTGTGAGTTACGCGCGCAAGGGTGGGCGCGCTGGCAGGCTTGAGCCGGTCATTCGGTGACCAGGACAAATTTGGCGGCACTGCCTTCCGGCGCAGGCACAAACTGCCACACGGTTTCATGGTGGTTGGCCACGCTGGGGCGGTGCGCGATGGATACCAAGCCTCCGCCTTCTTCGCGCACCATGGTCAGCAGCTTTTCATACAGCGTTTTTTCTGCTGCTTCGTCCAAGGCGCTGGTGGCCTCGTCGGCAAATACCCAACGTGGGCGCTTAAGCAGCACACGGGCCAAGGCCAAGCGTTGTTGCTCGCCACCTGAGAGCTGCTGTGTCCAGTGGCCTGCCACGTCGAGGTCGTTCACCAAGTGGGGCAGAAGCGCGTCGTGCAACGCGTTTTTCAGCGCTTCGTCGGTGTAATCCACTGCGCTGTCTGGGTAGGCCAAGGCTTGGCGTAGCGTGCCTTCTGGGAAATACGGGCGCTGCGGCATAAACACACTGCCCTCAGGCAGCACCACAGGGCCGTAGCTGATGGGCTCGCCACTGCGGTCTTGGGTGGGCGAGGTGACATGCGGCCAAATGCCAGCCAACACGCGCAGCAAGGTCGACTTGCCGCAGCCCGAGGGGCCGCGAATCAACACCGTGTCACCCGCCACAGCATTGAGTGAGGTGTCGGCCAGCAACACATCGCCATTGGGCAGCGAGATGGTCAGTGGCGTGGTGTGCAGGGTGTTGATGCCAGTGTGCGCTGCGGTCTGAGGCGCAGCTTCATCATTCACGTTGATCGCCAACATCTGGTCTTGAAAACTCGTCAAGCGCAGGGTGGTGGCTTGCCACGACGCCAAGCGGCTGTAGTTGCTGATGAACCAGCTGAGCGACTCTTGCACTTGGCCAAAGGCCGATGAAATTTGCATCAGTTCACCCAGCTGAATCGCGCCACTGAAGTAGCGCGGTGACGCCACCAGCATGGGGAATACCACTGCTGCTTGGCCGTAGCCGGAGTTAAACCAGGTGTAGCGTTTTTGTACGCGAAGCAAACGCATGAAGTTGTCCAACACTTGCGCAAAGCGTTCTTGCAACGACAGGCGCTCCACGCGACCACCGCGGTCGAGCGCAATGGCTTCGCTGTACTCGCGAACGCGCATCAGGTGGTGACGAAAGTCAGCTTCTAGGCGTTGCTGCGCAAAGTTGAGTGAAGCCATCGAGCGGCCAATGAAGTGACCCATCAAGCTGCCCGCCAGCGCGTAGGCCAAGGCCATCCACACCATGAAGCCGGGGATGTTGTAACTCTCACCCAGCACATCAAAACTAAAGCCACCAGACAGGCCCCACAAAATGCCCACAAAGCTCAGCAGCGTGACCGAGGCATCGAGCAGGCCGAGTGACAGGCTCACAGTGTCAGCGGTGAACTGCTGTACGTCTTCTTGAATCCGCTGGTCGGGGTTGTCTGTGCCGTACTTGCTTTGCAACTCAAGCTGGTAGAAGACATGGCCTTTGAGCCAGCGTTGCAAGTAGTCGCGCGTCATCCAAGCACGCCAACGCACTTGCAGCAGTTGCGTGAGGTAGAAGCGATACACCGCCACGATGATGAAGCAGGTGGCCAGCATCGCGAACACACCGAGCTGATGCCAAAACACAGCTGCATCGCGGTTTTGCAGTGCGTCATAAAACACGCGATTCCAGTCGTTGAACAGTACCATCATGTAAACCATGCCAAGGTTCAAGCCCACGCAGGCGGCCAGCAGCAAACGGGCACGCCATTTTTCTTCGGACTTGAAATAGGGCAGCGACAAGGCCCAGACGCGGCTGAGTTGCAAGCGACTTTTTTGCCAATTGGTTGCCACGTTGTTGGCAACGTTTCTAAATGCATTCATGTGTTGTCAAACTTCAGTGTTGCGCACGCCGCTGGCTACATGGCCTGAGGGGACATGACGAGCGGCAGATTCGATATGACCGGTTTGGTCGTCAAAGAAAAAGTCGGGTTCAAACTCACGCAAGAACTCACCTTTTTCAAGGCCGCCCAAGAACATGGCTTCGTCCACTTCAATGTTCCAGTTCATCAGTGTGCGAATGGCGCGCTCGTGCGCGGGTGCGCTGCGGGCGGTGACCAGCGCAGTGCGAATACGCATGTGAGGCGTGCCCGCTTGTTGCAGCACTTGAAGAGCAGCTAGCAAGGGTTTGAATGGGCCAGCGGGTAAAGGCTGCGTGGCATTGGTTTTTTCGTGCTGTTGAAATGCGTCCAAGCCTTGGGTTTGAAACACGCGTTCGGCCTCGTCGCTGAACAGCACCGCATCACCGTCAAACGCAATGCGCACTTCGTGCGGGTTGGCTTCAGACGCGTGCGCCGAGTGCGGATACACCTGCGCGGCGGGCACGCCTGCGTCCAAGGCCGAGCGCACGTCCGACAAATGCGTGGACAAAAACAAGTTGGCATTGAGCGGGCGCAAATAACGCCAAGGCGATTGCCCGCGCGTGAAGCTGCCGCGCTGAATGGGCAGGCCGTAGTGCTGTGCCGAGCGAAACACGCGCATGCCACTGACGGGGTCGTTGCGCGAAAGGATGACCACTTCTACGCGTTGCGCTTCAGACGAGTTGAAAGCCAACAGCTTTTGCACCAAAGAAAAAGCCACGCCGGGTTTGGCCGGCGTTTCTAGTCGGTCGAGTTGCAAGTTCATGTAGGCGCGGTCGTCGCCTTGTTCAAAAACTTGGTTTTCTTCTTCAAAGTCGAACAGGGCTCTTGAAGAGATGGCGACGACCAATTTACCGTCTAAAGAAACACCCATGATTTATTTCACCCACTGGTTGAGTTGAATGATGGGCAGCATGACCGCTAAAACAATCAGCATCACCATCGCACCCATCGCCACGATCAGCAGCGGCTCCAGAATGGTCGCCAGTTGCAAAGCACGGCGTTGCACTTCTTCGCTCAGCTGCGCAGCGGCCCGTTGCAGCATGGTGGGCAGTGTGCCAGTTTGTTCGCCCAAGCGCGAAAACATCACCAACAAGCGCGGGAAGCGTGAATGTTGTGCCAGGGCGGAGGCCAGCGGTGCGCCTTCGCGCACCAGCACCAGTGCGTCTTGCGCATCACGCTTGAGCGCGGTGTTGCTGAGTGTGTCGGCTGCCGCTTGCAGTGCTTTCAAAATCGGCACACCCGCGGTGGCCAGCATGGCCAAAGTGCTGGCAAAGCGGGCAGCGTTGTAACCACGGGCCAAACGGCCAATGAGAGGGAGTTGCAACCACATGGCATCAAAACGCAAGCGCATATCGGTTTGTTTCAAAACGATATGACCACCTGCGGTGAGGGCTGCAATCAGCACCAAACCCCACAACCAAAAGTTTTGTACAAAGCTGCTCAAGGTCAGCATGAAGCTGGTGAGCGCGGGGAGTTGTTGCTGGTTGCTGCCAAACACCTGTGCCACCTGAGGCACGAC
>CAJBHE010000293.1 GCA_903952885.1 uncultured Burkholderiales bacterium | reverse complement strand
GTCCTTCGCGGCCGAAGATGCCCAGGATGTCCCCCTGCGCGACGGCTCCGCTGATGTGCTCCTGCGCGCCCCAGTTGTATTCGGTAATGGCCGTCTTAGTGCCGGGGTAGTTGGCGGCGACCCATCCTTTCATGAGCGGGATCAACTTGACGACGCTATTGATCCAGCTCACATCGGTGGGGATCACCGAAGACATAGTGCGTGCGGTCTGGCCCGCCTTGAAAATTCCGCCGCCAACCATGGTCCAGCCAGGCTGGTAAAAGTGGGCATCTGCCGGGTCGACGATTGCAATGTCAAGAAGGGGGCTGCGCGCCAACAGGCTTGATGCAACTGCAATGCCTGCGGCGCCGCCACCGACGATGACCACGTCGTGGCTGGCATCTGCTTGACTCAAAGGCGTTTTGCCACCATTGGCGATACGTTGAACCAGGGACTTCATGTCAAAACCCGCTTTTTGCGATGCTTCCAAAATCTGCGGCAACGGCGTGACGCCAGCCTGTGATAAGGCCCACATCGTGGTCGAGCGCATGCCGGTACGGCAATATGCCAATACAGGCCCTGGCAGCGTGTTGAGCAACTGGCCAAACGCCTTGCCATCTTCGTCGCGCACTTTGCCGCTTTCTGCAGGCAGGTAGTGGGCTTGCAAGCCGAATTGCTGGGCAGCTGCCGCCACTTCCTTGAAGCCGGGCTGGTCTGCCCCTTCGCCATCTGGGCGATTGCAAATAATGGCCTTGAAGCCGACCTCGGCAATAGCTTGCATCTCGGATGGCAGGATTTGGGGGCTGATGCTCAGATTTGCATTAAGAGTTTTGATGTCCATAGTGTCTCCAGTTGTTATGTTCAAGCTACATTGACTTGGGCTTTTCGCGGTGAGTGGACGAATCGGTCCATCAACTCAAAGCCCACCATTCCGACCAACATGGCCACCACAAACAGCAGCGCTTTGGGTTGTCCATCGGCCATAGAAACCAGCGCCGGACCGGGGCAGAACCCCGCCAAGCCCCAGCCGGTGCCGAACATCAGGCTGCCAAGGACCAATTTCTTGTCAATGTCAATATTGGTTGGGAAGCGCATGACCCCGCCCAAAAACGTGGTGGTGCGCTTTTTGGCCACGGTAAAGGCGAAGAATCCCACCATGATGGCGCCGCCCATGACCAGTGCCAGAGAGGGATCCCAAGTACCAAACAGGTCAAGAAAGCCAATCACTTTGCCGGGGTCCGTCATGCCCGAGAACATGAGGCCAATGCCGAACAGGAGACCGACCGCAAACTCAACAAGGCGGTAAATCGTATTTTTGTGAAGCATGTGGGTCTCCTTAAATGACGTGGCGCATGACATAAACAGTGGCAAAACCGGCGCCCATGAATGAGGCTGTGGCGACCAAAGAACGAGGCGACAGGCGGGACAAACCGCAAACGCCGTGACCACTGGTGCAACCCGACGCGTAACGGGTACCGATACCGACCAACAAACCAGCCACCACGACCATCAGCTCAGATGCGTCGATGCGGGGGGCTGTGATGTATTGGGCTGGCACCACTGCGTGAAACACCGTGGGCGCCGCCGCAAATCCCAAAAGGAATGCGATTCGCCAGGTGGTGTCACCCACTTTCGGTGGCAGAAGTCCGCCCAAGATTCCGCTGATGCCCAAAATCCGGCCATTCACCAAGATGAAGATGGCCGAGGCGATGCCCAAAATGACGCCACCGGTGAGCGATGCCCAAGGCGTGAAATGCGCCCAATCTAAATTCATGCCTCTTCTCCTGCTTGTGGTCCACAAAATTGATCGAATAGAACGTTCATGACCGCCAGCGCCTGCGGGCTAGCGATTTGGTAATAGATGTTTTTGCCATCCCGGCGAGTGCTCACCAGCTCTTCGTCGCGCAACACAGTGAGCTGCTGGGACAGGGTGGGCTGCACGATGCCCAAGATTTCTTCCAACTCGCCTACGCGCTTTTCTCCCAGC
>CAJBHE010000292.1 GCA_903952885.1 uncultured Burkholderiales bacterium | reverse complement strand
TTGAATGCATCTTTTGATGAACTCACCTTGGCCTTTCGCCAAACACAGGGCTGGGAAGCATGGCAGGTGAATGGGGAATTTATTCGTCGCTATCAACCCATGCTCGGACCGGGTGTGGCGCAACGTTTTGAGTGGTCGAGCCAAGTCACGCAGCAGCAATATGACCAATCACAATCTGCGCGAGAGAAGATCAAGCTTCATCTGACTCAGGTGCTGGGAGCGGATGGCGTTTTGGTGTTACCTACCATGCCAGACTGCGCACCGTTGGTGAATCAGCCCGAAGCAGATTTAGAAAATTACCGCGCCGCAAGTTTGAAATTACTCAGTCTGGCAGGTTTATGCGGCTTTCCACAAATCAGCCTGCCTCTAGCGCATCATCAAGGGGCACCTCTTGGCATTTCATTGCTAGGCTTGGCGCATAGCGATGCACGTTTGGTTGGATTGGCCAAGCAAGTCGCAAAAGTGGCAGGGTTGGTTTCAGAGTCTCGGTAGTATTCAGTCATCTCACTCAGGAGTTATGCATGAAGCCTTTGATCAGCGCTCGAGCCCCTTATTCAGCCATTGTGGATCGCCCCAAGTTGCAGTTGCCTAGCAACGGTCGCATGTTGGTCTGGTTGATTGTGAATGTGGAGCATTGGAGCATTGAAAGAGCCATGCCCCGAACCGTATTGAGTCCACCTATGGGGCAGCCACTGTTACCGGATGTGCCAAATTGGGCCTGGCATGAGTACGGCATGCGTGTGGGGTTTTGGCGCATCTATGACGCACTCAATCAACGTGGCATTGTGCCGACGATGGCTACCAACGGTGTTGTGTGCGAGACCTACCCTCGCATTGTTGAATCTGCGCTGCACAAAGGTTGGGAAATCATGGGGCATGGTTTTGTGCAAGGCCCCATGCATAAGTTGGAGAACCAGCAAGAGGCGATTCAAGCGACGGTGGACACCATCAAGCGTTTCTCAGGAAAAGCCCCTGTCGGTTGGGAAAGCCCAGGTCTTACTGAAAACGATCACACCCTCGACTGTCTGTCACAGTCTGGCATTGAATATGTCGCTGATTGGGTGTTAGATGACCAGCCCGTCTGGTTGGATGCGCAACCTAAACCCGTGTTGTCTGTGCCATACACCGTTGAGCTCAATGACATTCCGATGATGTTATTGCAGCAAAACCGGTCGGAAGAAATGCTGCTTCGTGGCATAGACCAATTTGAGCGACTTTGGCAGGAGAGCGAAACCATTCCGCGGGTCATGGCCATCAGTGTGCATCCTTACGTGACCGGCGTAGCGCATCGCATTGGCTACTTTGAAAAACTCCTTGACCATATCCAGTCACGTGCTGGCGTGGTGATTCAAACAGGCGAGCAAATTTCTAATTGGTATCGCAAGCAAGTGCCTTGTTAATTTTCTTTAGCTCATAAAAAAACGCTGAACGTTTTCACGTTCAGCGTTTTTTGTTGCGAGATGCTTATTTAGAGAGTGGGGTTCCAAACAAGCCTGTGGGTTTGACCAACAAGATCAGCAGCATCATG
>CAJBHE010000291.1 GCA_903952885.1 uncultured Burkholderiales bacterium | reverse complement strand
TTTGTCCGTGGTGGGCATATGCCTCGGCTTTGTGTCGACCGTCGCGCTGCACTTGCTGCGCACGGGTTACAAGATTCGAGGATGAGGTTTTTTAAATGACTGCGGAAGAACTACAGACCATCATCGCCGCAGGCCTGTCTTGCGAACACTTGCACGTCGAGGGCGATGGTCGCCATTGGTATGCCACTTTGGTGTCTCCTGAGTTTGAAGGCAAGCGCCTCATTCAACGTCACCAACAGGTTTACGCCACATTAGGCGAAAAAATCAAAACTGACGAAGTGCACGCTTTGTCGATGAAAACATATACGCCTGCTGAATGGCAGGCCACTCCTCAAGCTTAAGAAAACTATGGATAAATTACTCGTTCGCGGCGGTCGCGCCCTCCATGGCGAGGTGTTGATTTCGGGCGCTAAAAACGCTGCATTGCCCGAACTGTGCGCCGCTTTGTTGACCGACCAGCCTGTGACGCTGCACAACGTGCCGCAGTTGCAAGACGTGGCCACCATGCTCAAGCTGATCCGCAACATGGGTGTGACAGCCGAGCGTGCAGACGACGGCACAGTCAGATTGGATGCAGGTGCGTTGAACAACCCCGAAGCTCCCTATGAGCTTGTCAAAACCATGCGCGCCTCGGTGCTGGCACTCGGCCCCTTATTGGCTCGCTTTGGTCACGCCAAGGTGTCGCTGCCCGGCGGTTGCGCCATTGGTTCACGGCCTGTGGACCAGCACATCAAAGGCTTGCAAGCCATGGGCGCGCAGATCGACGTTGAGCACGGCTACATGGTCGCCAAGTTAGCCGGTGGTCGCACACGCCTCAAAGGCGCACGCATTGCCACCGACATGGTCACTGTCACGGGCACAGAAAACTTCCTCATGGCGGCGGCTTTGGCGGACGGCGAAACCGTGCTCGAAAACGCTGCGCAAGAGCCAGAGATTCCAGACTTGGCCGAAATGCTCATTGCCATGGGCGCGAAGATTGAAGGCCACGGCACGAGCCGCATCCACATCCAAGGTGTGGAACGCTTGCACGGCTGCACCCACAAAGTGGTGGCCGACCGCATTGAAGCCGGCACCTTCTTGTGCGCGGTGGCTGCCACGGGTGGTGATGTGTTTTTGCGTCACGCCCGTGCTGACCATTTGGATGCGGTCATCGACAAGCTGCGCGATGCAGGTGCCGCAGTGACTGCCAATGAAGATGGCATCCGCATTCAAGGCGCACGACCTGCGTATGCGCACCTGAAAGCGCAAAACTTTCGCACTACCGAATACCCAGGCTTTCCCACCGACATGCAAGCGCAGTTCATGGTGTTGAACGCGATTGCCAAGGGCGCCTCGAAGGTGACGGAAACGATTTTTGAAAACCGTTTCATGCACGTCAACGAGTTGGTGCGCTTGGGCGCACACATCCAAATCGACGGCAAAGTGGCCGTGCTCGAAGGCGTGCCAAAGCTCTCAGGAGCCACCGTCATGGCCACCGACTTGCGCGCTTCTGCCTCGCTGGTGATCGCAGGCTTGGTGGCCGACGGCGAAACTTTGGTGGACCGCATCTACCACTTGGACCGTGGCTACGACAAGATGGAAGCCAAGCTGCGCGGCATTGGCGCTGACATTGAAAGGGTCAAATCATGATCACCCTTGCGCTTTCCAAAGGCCGCATCTTTGACGAAACCATGCCGCTGCTCAAAGCCGCGGGCCTTGAGGTGCTCGAAGATCCAGAAACATCTCGCAAGCTCATACTGCCCACCAACCACGCCAACGTCCGCGTGGTGCTGGTGCGTGCGTCTGACGTGCCCACGTATGTGCAATTCGGCGGCGCTGATTTGGGTGTGACAGGCCTTGACACCCTCATCGAACACGGCGGCGGCGTGGCTGGCGGTGTAGCCACTGCAGGCCTGTATCAGCCCCTCGATTTACAAATCGCCAAATGCCGCATGAGCGTGGCAGTGCGTTCCGACTTCGACTACGCCGCCATGGTGAAGCAAGGCGCGCGTTTGAAAGTGGCGACCAAGTACACCACCATCGCGCGTGACTTCTTTGCCACCAAAGGCGTGCACGTCGATTTGGTCAAGCTCTATGGCTCCATGGAATTGGCCCCGCTCACCGGCTTGGCCGATGCCATCGTGGACTTGGTGTCCACCGGCAACACGCTCAAAGCCAACCACTTGGTAGAAGTCGAACGCATCATGGACATCAGCTCGCGCTTGGTGGTCAACCAAGCTGCGCTCAAGATGAAGCAGGCCGACATTCGCCGCATCATCGACTCCTTCGCCGCCGCTTTGTCCGCAGGCGAATAACCTGTTACCACACACTTACACAAGATGGCCAAACCGCTTCGTCTCTCGACCACCAGCCCCACCTTTGAAGCTGATTTCAAAGCGCGTCTGCATTGGTCTGCCGACACCGATGCGGCCATCGAG
>CAJBHE010000290.1 GCA_903952885.1 uncultured Burkholderiales bacterium | reverse complement strand
GTGACAGCAGAAGACCTAGGCGGTGGCGACGTGCACACACGCCTCTCAGGCGTGGCAGACCACCTCGCGCAAAACGACGTGCATGCACTGGCGCTGGCTCGCCAATGCGTGAAAAGCCTCAATGCACAAAAGCAACCCAACATAGCCACGCATGCGTCTGTGCCGCCAAAGTACGACGCGCAAGAGTTGTATGGCGTCATCCCCACAGATACACGCAAGCCGTTTGACGTGCGCGAGATCATTGCGCGCATCGTGGATGGCAGCGAGTTTGACGAATTCAAAGCACGTTTTGGCACGACCTTGGTGTGCGGCTTTGCCCGCATCGAAGGCATGCCTGTGGGCATCATTGCCAACAACGGCATCTTGTTCAGCGAGTCCGCTTTAAAAGGCACGCACTTCATCGAGCTGTGTTGCCAACGCAAAATCCCGCTCGTGTTCTTGCAAAACATCACCGGCTTCATGGTGGGTCGCAAGTACGAGAACGAAGGTATTGCACGCAATGGCGCAAAGATGGTCACGGCTGTGGCCACTGCGGCGGTCCCTAAGTTCACCGTCATCATCGGCGGCAGTTTTGGTGCAGGTAACTACGGCATGTGTGGTCGCGCTTTCAGCCCTCGCTTTTTGTGGATGTGGCCGAATGCACGCATCAGTGTCATGGGTGGCGAGCAAGCGGCCAGCGTGTTGGCCGCAGTCAAGCGCGACGGCATTGAGGGCAAAGGCGGCCAATGGAGCGTCGAAGAAGAGCAAGCCTTCAAAGACCCCATTCGCCAACAGTACGAAGAGCAAGGTCACCCTTACTTTGCCACAGCACGCCTGTGGGACGACGGTGTGATTGACCCCGCAGATACCCGCCGCGTGTTGGCTTTGGGTTTGAGTGCGTCGTTGAACGCGCCTATCCCTGAAACCAAGTTTGGTTTGTTCCGGATGTGATGGACGCTGACATGACAACACCTTCAAACACCGCACTGACCATCGCCGATCACGGGGCAGTACGAACGATCACCCTTTGCCGCCCCGATGTGCGCAACGCCTTCAACGACGAAGTGATTGCGGAATTGAACAACGCCTTCACAGAAGCTAGCCAAGCTGCCGATGTGCACTGCGTGGTGTTAGCTGCAGAAGGCCCGACGTTTTGCGCAGGCGCTGACCTGAACTGGATGCGTCGCATGGCCGACTACACCCGCGAGGAAAACCTGGCCGACGCGGGGCAACTCGCCGCCATGTTGCGTGCGATTTACGAATGCCCAAAGCCCACCATCGCGCGCGTGCAGGGCGATGTGTTTGCGGGCGGCGTGGGTTTGGTTGCCGCGTGCGACATGGCGGTGAGCGTGGACACCGCCACCTACTGCTTGAGTGAAGTGAAGCTGGGCCTCATCCCAGCAACCATCAGCCCCTATGTGATTCGCGCCATGGGTGCACGTGCTTCGCACCGCTACTTTTTAACAGCCGAGCGTTTCAGCGCGGCCGAGGCGCATCGTATTGGCTTGGTACACGAAGTGGTGGCTGCGGATGCACTGGACGCCAAAGTGGCTGAGCTGACCAGTGCCTTAGTCAGTGCCAGCCCCAACGCCATTCGTGCCTGCAAACGCTTAGTGCAAGACGTGGCCGAGCGCGAGATAGACGACGCCTTGGTGGCGCACACCGTGGCGGGCATTGCCGACATTCGCTCCAGTGCTGAAGGCAAAGAGGGCGTGCAGTCGTTCTTGCAAAAGCGTAAACCTAACTGGTTGCTTTGACGTGAGTCACCTCAGTCGCATGACCCTTTGCAATTTCTCGCCTTGCCTTGAACTTAGAAAGACAACCTGTCATGTTTAAAAAGATTTTGATTGCCAACCGTGGCGAAATCGCCTGCCGCGTGGCGGCCACGGCTCGCAAGCTCGGCATCAAAACCGTGGCCGTGTATTCAGACGCCGACGCGCAAGCCAATCATGTGCAGGTGTGCGATGAAGCGGTGCACATCGGCGGCAGCGAGCCCAAAGACAGCTACTTGCGTTGGGAGCGCATCTTGCAAGCTGCCAAAGACACAGGAGCCCAAGCGGTGCACCCTGGCTATGGTTTTTTGAGCGAAAACGAAGACTTTGCCAACGCCTGCGCCGCAGCTGGACTGGTCTTCATTGGGCCACCTGCGTCGGCCATTCAAGCGATGGGCCTCAAAGCGGCGTCCAAGCAACTGATGGAGAAAGCAGGCGTGCCCTTGGTGCCTGGCTACCACGGCGCCGATCAAGACCTCGCATTGTTGAAACGAGAAGCCGATCGCATTGGCTACCCCGCGCTCATCAAAGCTAGCGCGGGCGGTGGGGGCAAAGGCATGCGCGTGGTCAATAGCAGTGCCGAGTTTGCCGACGCGCTGGCCAGCTGCAAACGAGAAGCCATCAACAGCTTTGGCGATGACGCGGTGTTGATCGAGAAATACGTGCAACGGCCGCGCCACATTGAAATTCAAGTGTTTGGTGACACCCACGGCAACTGCGTGTATTTGTTTGAGCGTGATTGCTCGGTGCAACGCCGCCACCAAAAAGTGTTGGAAGAAGCCCCCGCACCCGGCATGACCGAAAGCTTACGTCAACAAATGGGCGAAGCAGCCGTGGCCGCCGCCAAAGCGGTGAACTACGTGGGCGCAGGCACTGTGGAATTCATCGTGGAGCAAACGGGCTATAACAGCCCCGAGTCCATGAAGTTCTTTTTCATGGAGATGAACACGCGTCTGCAGGTGGAGCATCCTGTCACCGAAGCTATCACTGGCCTCGACTTGGTGGAGTGGCAGTTGCGCGTGGCCAGCGGCGAGCCGCTGCCGATGCAGCAAAGCGATTTGCGCATTCATGGTCACGCCATTGAAGCGCGCATTTGCGCGGAGAACCCTGACAACAACTTTTTGCCTGCCACAGGCACTTTGCAGGTTTACCGCAAGCCAGTGTGCAGCAGTTTCGAAATTCCCAATACCAGCGGCATTGGCGCTGAAGTTCGCATCGACGACGGCGTGCGCGAGGGCGACAGCATCAGCCCGTTTTACGACTCCATGGTGGCCAAGCTCATCGTGCATGGCGACACGCGCGAGCAAGCGCTGGCGCGTTTGGACGAAGCCCTGTCGCAAACCCGCATCGTGGGCTTGACCACTAATGTGCAGTTCTTGCGCCACATCATCCGCACCGATTCATTTGCCACAGCCAAGCTCGACACTGCGCTCATTCAACGCGAAGAAAAAGCTTTGTTTGAGCAAGAGCCTTTGGGGCTGGCGCTCACCGCAGCATCGGTGGTGGCCAACACCTTGCACCGTGAAGCGGCCTTGAAAGGCCATGATCCGTTCAGCAGCCGCGACGGCTGGCGCGCTTACGGCGTGGCTAAGCGCACCTTTAGTTTTGTGTTTCATGGGGAAGCGCACACCGCCGTGCTGACCTACGCGCACGACTGCAGCCTGCCCTTGCAAGTGGGCGAGGTGCAGGGCGAGTTGAGCTACCGCGAAGATGGCGACGCGCTGCACATCAGCTTCGCAGGCCAACTTGCCCGCGTCCAGGTGTTTCACGAAGCGCAAGGCCATGACGATGTTGCCCATGTGTTTGCGCCGCAAGGTGCCACACGCATCACGGTGGTCGATTCTTTGGCCCACGCGGGCGAAGTGCAAGAGGCTGGCGGCCGCTTGACCGCCCCCATGCCCGGTAAGGTGGTGTCGTTTGCGGTTGCCGCAGGTGACAAAGTCAAGGCCGGCCAGCCGCTGGCCGTCATGGAAGCGATGAAAATGGAACATACCATTGCTGCACCTGCGGATGGTGAAGTGTTAGAACTGCTCTATGCGCCGGGTGACCAAGTGGCCGAAGGCGAAGAGCTCTTGAAATTGAAAGTGTGACCATGGCTATG
>CAJBHE010000289.1 GCA_903952885.1 uncultured Burkholderiales bacterium | reverse complement strand
CCAAAGTTGGAAGCTCTTGGCCGCCTGGCCCATCCTCTTGTGCGTGGGCATCACCTTCAGTTGCATCGCGCTCATCTTCAACGCGCTGGCCAAAGGCTATGACTTCTTCACCTACTACTTCACGCTGTTCCTCACACCCATGATGTTTTTGAGTGGCGTGTTCTTCCCACGTGATCAGTTGCCAGGCATCGTGCGCCACATCTCAGAGTGGCTACCCCTCACCCAAGCGATCGCGTTGGTACGCCCCTTGTTTTTAGACCAGTGGCCAGCCGACACAGCGCTTCACTTAACTGTATTGGCCCTGTACGCCTTGGTCGCGTGGAAGATAGCCCTTCATCTAACGAAAAAACGATTCAAAGCTTGACGTACATCAGCCAACCTCAACCCTTCCCCCGCTAATATTCATCATTTGTTTCAACCGACAAAACAAGGACTTCCCAATGAGCATTCAAACCGTAGGCATCATCGGCGCAGGCACTATGGGCAATGGCATCGCACAAGCGTGCGCCGTGTCTGGCGTGAACGTGGTGATGGTCGACATCTCTGACGCCGCCGTGGCCAAAGGCTTGGCCACCGTATCCGGCAGCTTGGACCGTTTGATCAAGAAAGAAAAGATCACCGAAGCCGACAAAGCAGCCGCCTTGTCGCGCATCACCACAAGCACCAGTTACGACGACCTGAAAAGCGCACAACTCGTCATCGAAGCCGCGACGGAGAATTACGACCTCAAGGTGAAGATCGTCAAACAGCTTGATGGCATGTTGGCATCCGAGGCCATCATCGCGTCCAACACCTCGTCTATCTCCATCACCAAGCTGGCCGCGGTCACCGCACGTGCCGACCGATTCATTGGCATGCACTTTTTCAACCCCGTGCCCATGATGGCGCTGGTCGAAATCATCCGTGGCTTACAAACCTCAGACGCCACGCACGCTGCTGTGCACGACCTGTCCACCCGTTTGGGCAAGAGCCCCATCACCGTAAAAAACGCGCCCGGCTTTGTGGTCAACCGCATCTTGCTGCCCATGATCAACGAGGCCTTCTTTGTGCTGGCCGAAGGTGTTGCCACCGCCAAAGACATTGACGCCGGCATGATGCTGGGTTGCAACCAACCCATCGGCCCCTTGGCCTTGGCCGACATGATTGGCCTGGATGTCTGCCTGGCCGTGATGGACGTGTACTTGCAAGAGTTTGGCGACAGCAAATACCGCGCTTGCCCGCTGCTCAAAGAGATGGTGGCCGCCGGTCAACTGGGCCGCAAAACAGGCCACGGCGTTTACACCTACTAAGCTGCCCTGCCCAGATCTATGCTGCTTGAAGTCGCTGCATCCCTCGTATTTGCATGAAGTACGCCCTGCTCTCTGACCTCCACAGCAACCTGCATGCGCTGGACGCGTGCTTGGCGCATGCGCAAACCCAAGGGGTGGAGCGCGTGGCCATCTTGGGTGACTTGGTCAGCTACGGCGCCTCCCCCGCCGAGGTGGTAGCACGCTGCCAAACTTTGCAACAAGAGGGCGTCATTGTGCTGCGTGGCAACCACGAAGAGTTGGTGCAAACCTACAACATCTCCAACGCCAAAACCAATAACACCCCATCCTTAGGCAGCCTGACGGCGCAATGGACGCATGACCAGTTGTCGGCCGCCCAACGCTTATGGCTAGCAACTTTGCCACTTACCTCGCAGGCTGATCACATGCTGTTGGTGCATGCCAGTGCCGATGCGCCTGAGCGATGGCGCTATGTGGAAGACGAACGCACGGCAGCGCTCAGCTTAGACGCCGCCTGCGCCCACCCCGATGTGCGCTATGTGTTTGGTGGCCATGTGCACCACCAGTCGCTGTACTACCGGGGCACGGGACGGCAGTTGATGGCGTTCAAGCCCACAGCAGGCGTGCCCATTCCCACACCTATACACCGCCAGTGGATTGCCACCATTGGCTCAGTGGGCCAGCCTCGCGATGGCAACCCGCGTGCCATGTATGCGGTGTTTGACAGCACTCACGCCAAGCTCACCTTTCACCGCGTGGCCTACGACCACCTCGCTGCAGCCGGCGCTGTGCGCAAAGCGGGCTTGCCCGAGTTCTTTGCGCAACGTTTGGAGACCGGCCAATGAAGCGGCTAGAGGCAGGCACTGAGCTAGACGGCTTTCGCATCGGCGCATGCTTGCACGCAGGCGGCATGGCGCACATTTACCAAGTGACCTATAGCGACGCACACCCCGCGCCGTTTGCCATGGTGATGAAGGTGCCGCGCATGACCTCAGGCGACGGTGCTGAAAACATTGTGGGCTTCGAGGTGGAGCACCAAATTTTGCAAGTGCTGCACGGCACGCATGTGCCGCGCTTTGTGGCAGCGGGTGACTTGGTGCACCTGCCGTACTTGGTGATGGAGCATGTGCAGGGCCAGACCTTGCAACAGCTGCTGGACACTCACACGCAAAATAAAACACGCGCAGAAGTGACTGACATCGCACGTCTAGGCGCGGCCATCGCTCGAGCTGCGCACAGCCTGCACCAACAAAACACCTGTCACCTCGACATCAAACCCGCCAACGTGCTGCTGCATCCAGACGGCCATGCGGTGCTGCTGGACTTTGGTTTGTCGTGCCACGCGCATTACCCCGACCTGCTGGCAGAAGAGCTGCGCCTAGCTGTCGGCTCACCCGCGTGGATTGCACCTGAGCAAGTGGTGGGCGTGCGTGGCGACCCGCGCAGTGACATCTTTGCCATCGGCGTCATGTTGTACGAATTAGCCACCGCAGAGCTGCCTTTTGGCAACCCACAAACTCAAGGCGGTATGCGCCAACGCTTGTGGATAGACCCGACTCCGCCGCGCCGCTTGCGCGCGGACCTGCCCGAGTGGTTGCAAGAAGTGGTGTTGCGTTGCCTTGAACCCGAGGCAGCCAAACGCTACCCATCGGCTGCGCATTTGGCGTTTGACTTAGAGCACCCCGAACAGGTAAAAGTTTCCCAGCGTGGCAAACAACTGCAAGGCACACCATTTTTCACGCACCTCAAACGCTGGTTCAAAGCGGCTGGCATGCACTACCAGCCCAGCCCACTGCCGTCGCAACAAATTGAGGAAGTGCCGATCGTGATGGTGGCTATGCCGCACCACGACGCGAGCGACGCCACGCTGTACTCGCTGCGCCAAGCGGTGGTGCGTTCCTTGGGCATTCGACCTGGCGCGAGATTGGCAGTGGTGACCGTCATATCGCCCAACCAAACCAGTGCGACGGAGGGCGACAAAAGCGAAACCTCGGTGCACCGCCAATATCTGACCCAGTTGCACCAATGGGCGCAGCCGCTAGACCTAGAGCAGCACCAAACCTCATTTCATGTGCTGGAAGCCAGTGACGTGGCCAACGCCATCGTGCGCTACGCCGAAGGCAACCACGTGAGCATGATCGTCATGGGCGCAGCCACGCATGGTTTGCACATGCAACGCTGGCTGGCCACCGTGCCCATCAAGGTGGCCATGGACGCGCCTTGCTCAGTCATCTTAGTCAAGCAATCGCTACCGTTTGCGCAACTCAATCAGTCGGCGTAAACGCCAGCGGCGTGAATGACGGGGCCCCACTTGGCGATTTCTGACACCACAAACTTCTTGTGTTCAGCTCCATCCACGCGCTTGTCAGCGACGATCACGGCACCCAAGGCTTCTTGCTTCTTGATGAACTCTGGGTCTTTCAAAGCAACCTTCAACGCAGCGTTAATTTTTGCAACCGTATCAGCCGGCGTGCCTCTGGGAGCATACAAACCATGCCAAATGGTGACTTCAAAGCCTTTAAGGCCAGACTCTTGCATGGTGGGCAAGTGCTTCAACGCGGGTGTGGTCAAACGTTTAGCCGTCGTCACAGCAAACGCCTTGACGGTTTTGCCTTCGATCTGGCTGCTGGTGTTGGTACTTTGGTCACACAACAAATCAATTTGACCGCCCATCAAGTCGTTCATAGCTGGTGCTGTGCCTTTGTATGGCACAGTGGTCATGTCGGTCTTGATGGCGCTTTGGAACAACAAACCGCACAGGTGTGAGGCAGCGCCCAAGCCAGCATTGCCCAAGTTAACCTTACCTTTGTTTTGCTCAATCCAAACAGCTAATTCTTTGTAGTTGTTAGCAGGCAATGTGGGTCGACCAATCAAGGTCATAGGCACTTCGTTGACCATCCCCAAATATTCGAAGTCTTCTGTGGTGTTGTAAGGCATCTTGCGATACAGGGCCGGCGAAGTAGCCATTCCAATGTGATGCAACAACAGGGTGTGCCCATCTTGAGGCGCCTTGGCCACTTTGTTAGCGCCAATGGTGCCACCAGCACCGGCCACGTTTTCGACCACCACATTGGCACCCAAAGGCTTGCGCATGGCTTCAGCCAAATCACGCGCTACGCGGTCAGTGGGGCCGCCAGCCGTGAACGGCACAACGATAGTGACAGGCTTATCTTTGACGGGAAAATCGGCTGCATCAGCGCCAGTCAATGCGGCCACGGCCAGTAAGCTCATGGCGAACAGTTGTTTCATTGGGAACTCCTCTAAATAATGCCCAATACTAAAACACTATTGACAGTTTCACCATTTCGGTATTCACGTAGGGGCTTTCCTTGATGAACATCAAGGAAAGCGTCCAAACGGTATTCATTGATAAGTGCGAGCGTCTTCAATGACCTTGCCATCATTGGGCAAACTACCCTCTGCCACCAAGTTCACATCCGCACGCAACTTGGTGATGTCGCGAACGGCCTCGCTGAGTTTTTGCATCAGGCCAGCCGGGTCATGGCCCTGATGAACCTCGACTTTCAGGCACATTTGGTCGTTGGCCATTTCGCCTGTCACCACCATACGCCCACGCTTGATCTCGGGAAAACGCTTGACCACCTCGGCCACTTGGCCGGGGTGCACAAACATGCCACGCACTTTGGTGGTTTGATCCGCCCGGCCCATCCAACCTTTGATACGCAGATTGGTGCGGCCTGTGGGACATTGGCCAGGCAGCACCGCAGACAAATCGCCCGTACCAAAACGAATGAGGGGGTAATCGGGGTTGAGCGAGGTGACGACCAACTCCCCCACTTCGCCCTCAGGCACAGGGTCACCGGTTCCGGGGCGCACGATTTCGACAATCACACCTTCGTCGAGCACCAGGCCTTCGCGGGCTTGGGTCTCGTAGGCAATCAAGCCAAGATCAGCGGTGGCGTAGCACTGGTAGCCTGCAATGCCGCGTTCAGCCAGCCAATCGCGCAAGCTGGGCGGAAATGCTTCGCCAGATACCAAGGCTTTGGTGACGCTGGGCAACTTCACGCCCATCTCGGCAGCTTTTTCCACAATGATTTTTAGGAAGCTAGGTGTGCCGATGTAGCCCGCAGGGTTCAACTCAGCCATGGCACCCACTTGTTGCTCGGTCTGGCCTGTGCCACCTGCAAACACGGTGCAACCCATGGCATGTGCGCCGGTTTCCATCATCGAGCCCGCAGGGGTGAAGTGGTAGCTGAAGCAATTGTGAATTAAATCATTGGGGCGAAAGCCTGCGGCATAAATGGCGCGAGCCATGCGCCAATAGTCAGCACCTGAGCCTTCGGGTTCGTAAATGGTGCCGGGGCTCGCAAACACGCGAGGCATGGCTTTGCCAAAACCAATAGCGGCGAAGCCGCCAAACACGTTGGTGGCACGTTGCGCTTGTTGTTGTGCCAACAGTTCGTATTTACGAATCACGGGCAACTTGGCCAACGCTTCGCGGGTGGTCACGCTGGCGGCATTCACACCCGCCAAAGACTTGGCAAAAGAAGGAGAATTTTTTTGTGCATGCGCAATTTGCGCAGGCAGAGCAGCCATGAGCGAGGCCTCGCGCTCGACAGGTTTGCGGGTTTCGAGCGCGTCGTAATGGTTTGACAAGGCAGCTCCCATCACGCCAACCAACGCTTGCGGCGCTTGTAGCTCTTGGCGTCTTTGAAGCTCTTGCGTTCGCCGCCACCCATGCCGAGGTAAAACTCTTTCACGTCTTCGTTGTTGGCCAAATCAGAAGCAGCGCCATCCATCACGATGCGTCCCGACTCCATGATGTAGCCGTAATCGGCGTACTTCAACGCCATGTTGGTGTTTTGTTCAGCAATGAGGAAGGTGACTTTTTCTTTGTCATTCAAGTCTTTGACAATGTTGAACACCTCTTCCACGATTTGCGGGGCCAAACCCATCGAGGGCTCGTCCAACAGCAACATGTTGGGGCTCGCCATCAGCGCGCGACCAATCGCACACATTTGCTGCTCGCCGCCTGAGGTGTAGGCAGCTTGCGATGTGCGGCGTGTTTTCAAACGTGGAAAGTAGTTGTAGACCTTCTCCAAGTTGGCTTCGATCTCGCCTTTGCTGCTGCGTGTGTAACTGCCAGTCAACAAGTTTTCTTCAATGGTCAAGTGGGCAAAGCAGTGACGACCTTCCATCACTTGCACCACGCCACGTTTGACCAAGTCAGCGGGCGTGAGGTTTTCAATGCGCTCACCGCGCAGCTCAATGCTGCCCTTGGTCACCGCACCGCGCTCGCCTTGAAGCAAGTTAGAAATGGCGCGCAAGGTGGTGGTTTTGCCAGCACCGTTGCCGCCCAGCAAAGACACGATGCTGCCCTCAGGCACATTAAGCGACACGCCCTTGAGCACCAAGATGACGTGGTTGTAAATGACTTCAATGCCATTGACGTTGAGAATGATGTTCGAAGCGTTCATGCATGACCTTTGTGAATCAACTGAAAGACGTGTCAACGAGACCGGGCTTTCAGTTGATGGCTCACGCTGAGACGTGAGCCATCAAGGGCAATCACTGCAAAGGGTTGATCAAGATTGGCAATCCGCAGCGGCGCGGCGGGTCATCTTCTTGTCGGCCAAGTACTTGTCAGCACCTGCCTTGATCATGGGCTTCAAGATTTGCTCATCGGCTTGAATAAAGTCAGACGAGAAGTTCCACTTGTTACCGTCCCAAGTCTGCACGCGCGCGGAGCTCGATCCCATATGGTCAGAGCATGAGGTCGACAGGGGTTGCATGATGCCGGTGAAGCCGATGGCCTCCAGACGCTTTTGGTCCAGCGCCAAGTTTTCCATACCCCAACGCACTTGATCGCCGGTCATGACTTTGCCTTTGCCAAAGCGCTCTTGCGCACGGCGCACGGCTTCGACGCTGAGCATCGAAATGATCACGCCACGGGTGTAAAGCACTTGACCCACTTCGTCTTTAGGACCAGAACCTTGGTTCTTGCCGTGTACATGCTTCAAGATGTCTTGGATGACTTTGGGCTGTGTGCCCGAGGTGTTCAAAGCCAAGGCGTTGTAGCCCTTGGCACCTTCACCCACGTCTTTGACATCAGGCTCGGCACCTGCCCACCAAACACCATACATCTTGTCGCGGGGGTAGCCTGTGGCTTGCGCTTCTTTCAAAGCGGTGGAATTCATCACACCCCAACCCCACAGCATCACGTAATCTGGACGACTTTGACGCACTTGCAACCAAGCCGACTTTTGCTCGACACCGGGCGCCGTGACAGGGATCAGCTGCAACTCAAAACCATGCATCTTGGCGCGCTCTTGCAACACAGGAATGGGTTCTTTGCCAAAGGGTGAGTCGTGGTAGACCAAAGCGATTTTCTTGCCTTTGAGTTTGTCAAGACCACCTTCTTTTTTGCCTATGTGCTGTACCAAGATATCAGCGCCAGTCCAGTAGCTGCCCATCAGCGGGAAGTTCCACTTGAAAGCCATGCCGTCTTGTGCAATCGACAAACCGTAACCCAAGGTGATCAAAGGCACTTTGTCCACGGGCACTTTTTCGGTCAACGCAAACGTGATGCCAGTGGCTTGTGGATCAAAAACACTCACGCCTGGACGGCCTTTCAGACGCTCGTAGCACTCCACACCGCGGTCGGTGGCATAGCCTGTTTCGCACTCTTCAAACGTGATCTTCACGCCGTTGATACCGCCATCGCGGGCATTGATGAGCTTGAGGTAATCCTGTTTGCCATTGGCCCATGGAATACCGTTAGGCGCATAGGGACCCGTGCGGTAGGACAACAGTGGGAAAAACTGTTCTTTGGCCTCCGCCTGAACTGGCGTCGCCACCAGTGAAGTAGCAGCAGTCGCCAAAGCGGCCACGGCCAAAATCAAATCACGAATCTTCATATTTGTCTCCTTGAAAAATCAACACTCACACAAAACAGAAACGTTCAACCGCGTTAATGAGGGAATGGCCACAGACGCAGTTTTTGCTTGGCAATCGCCCACAACTTGGCCAAGCCATGCGGCTCAACGATGAGGAACCACACAATCAAGCCGCCAAAAATCATCAGCTCGGTATGAGACACGCCTGCTGTGGAAATTTCCAATCCAACAAAGCCCGCCAAGCTGGGCAAAATTTGACTCAAGGCAATAGGCAACAAGGTGATAAAAGCTGCACCCAAAAAGCCACCCAAAATAGAACCTAAGCCCCCAATGATCACCATGAACAGCAGACGAAACGAGATGTCTACTGAAAACGCGGCAGGCTCCCAAGCACCCAAGTAAACAAAGGCCCACAGAGCACCGGCCACACCCACGATGAAAGAGCTCACAGCAAAAGCGCTCAGCTTGGCGTACATCGGGCGTATGCCAATCACCGCCGCTGCCACGTCCATGTCGCGAATGGCCATCCACTCACGGCCGACGGCACTGCGAACCAGGTTTTTGGCAAGCAAGGCAATCACCAACAGCAAGCCAAGGCACAGCCAATATTTGCTCAAGGCGCTGTCAATCGGCAAACCAAACACCTGCAATTCAGACACAGACACCGAGCCCGAAGGCGAGTCGTTGGTCAACCACTTGATGCGCAAAAACATCCAGTCACTGAAAAACTGCGCGGCCAGTGTTGCCACGGCCAAATACAAACCTTTGACACGCAAACTGGGCAAGCCAAACAAAATGCCAAACAGGGTGGCACACAAGCCGCCCAAAATGAGCGCGGGGATCAAAGGCAAACCTGGAATGCGCACAAAGAAGTTATAAGCCCCGTAAGCGCCCACCGCCATGAAAGCGCCCGAGCCCAAAGAAATTTGACCGCAATAGCCCACCAAAATATTCACGCCCAGCGCGGCCAAAGACATGATCAAGAACGGGATCAGAATAGCGCGGAAAAAGTAGTCGGAAGCCAGCATGGGCACCACCGCAATGGCGAACACCAGCAACAGCGCCATGACGATGCGGTCTTGCCGGATAGGCAGAATTTGCTGGTCCGCTCGGTAGGAGGTTTTGAATTGACCGTTTTCTCTGTAGAACATATTGATCCCTTACACGCGGTCGATGATTTTTTCGCCAAACAAACCTTGCGGACGAATCAGCAAGAAACCCAGCGCCAGCACGTAGGCAAACCAAATCTCGATACCGCCACCCACAAAGCTGCCCAGATACACCTCGGACAATTTCTCACCCACACCAATGATCAAGCCGCCGATGATGGCGCCAGGAACCGATGTGAGCCCCCCCAAAATCACCACGGGCAGTGCACGCAAAGCGATAGTGGCCAGCGAAAACTGCACGCCCAATTTGCTGCCCCAAATCATGCCGGCCACCAAAGCCACCACGCCTGCCACACACCACACAATCATCCAAATTCGATTGAGGGGAATACCAATGGACTGTGCAGCTTGGTGGTCATCCGCTACCGCACGCAAGGCGCGACCGGTGGCTGTCTTTTGGAAAAACACCGTCAATAAACCCACCAGCGCAGCTGCGATGAGTGCGGCATAAAAGTCTTCTTTGTTCACCAGGACGCCGCCTTGGAACATGTCTTCCAAAATGAAGACGGGGTCTTTGGGCATGCCAATGTCAATTTTGTAGATGCTGCTGCCAAACAAGGTCTGCCCCAGACCTTCGAGAAAGTAAGCAATGCCGAGCGTGGCCATCAGCAATGTGGCGCCTTCTTGGTTGACCAAGTGGCGCAACACCAAGTACTCCACCGCCCAGGCCACCACAAACATCACCACCGCTGCCATGGCAAAAGCCAACACATTGGCCATGAGCAAGCTGTCTATACCGGTCCACTGAGGAATCCACTCCGAAAAACGCGCCATCGACAACGCACCAAACAAGACCATCGCGCCTTGCGCAAAGTTGAAGACCCCCGAGGCTTTGAAGATGAGCACGAAGCCCAAAGCCACCAGGGAATACAACATGCCCGCCATCAAGCCACCGAGCAGTGTTTCTAAAAAGAATGCCATCTTTAAATCCTTGTTGGTGCGCGTTCGTTCAGTGCGAAGTGCCGAGGTAGGCGCTGATGACTTCCTCGTTGTGGCGCACCTCATCGGGGGTGCCGTCGCCGATCTTCTTGCCGTAGTCGAGCACGACCACGCGATCAGAAATGTCCATCACCACGCCCATGTCGTGTTCAATCAGCACGATGGTGGTGCCGAACTCGTCGTTCACATCCAAGATGAAGCGACACATGTCTTGCTTCTCTTCCACGTTCATACCGGCCATGGGCTCGTCGAGCAACAGCACTTGCGGCTCTAACGCCAGCGCACGCCCTAAGTCGACGCGCTTTTGCAAGCCGTAGGGCAACTGGCCCACAGGGGTTTTGCGGAAGGCTTGGATTTCAAGGAAGTCAATGATGTGCTCCACCTTTTCGCGGTGCATCATTTCTTCTTTTTCAGCAGGGCCAATGCGCAAGGCTTGCATGAGGATGTTGCTCTTCATGCGCAAGTTACGGCCGGTCATGATGTTGTCGAGCACGCTCATGCCTTTGAACAAGGCCAAGTTTTGGAAAGTGCGCGCAATGCCCATGGTGGCCACTTGGTGGCTGTCCATATGCCCAAAGGTTTGGCCACGGAATGTGATGGTGCCTTCTTGCGGCGTGTACACACCGTTGATGCAGTTCAGCATCGAGCTTTTGCCCGCGCCGTTGGGGCCAATGATGGCGCGTACTTCGTGTTCTTTGACATTAAAGGAAATATCGCTCAGTGCCTTGACGCCACCGAACCGCAAACTGATGTTGCTGACGTCAAGGATGACGTCACCTATTTTTTTGCTCATGCTGCTTTCCCCACAGGCGCGAAGGTTTTGGCATCCGCCAGTTTGAGTGTGGCGCTCACGCTGCCGGTGCGGCCGTCTTCAAACTTCACCACGGTTTCTATGTATTGCTCGGTTGCGCCTTGGTACAAAGCGGCCACCAAGGCATCGTATTTTTCGGCGATGAAGCCACGGCGCACTTTGTTGGTACGGGTGAGCTCACCATCGTCTGCATCCAGCTCTTTGTGCAGCACCAGGAAGCGGCACACTTGACTGCCAGCCAACAACTCATCTGCAGCCAAATCTGCATTAACTTTTTCGACGCATTCTTTGATGAGGCCGTAAACCTCTGGTTTTTGAGCCAAATCGGTGTAGCCCGCATATGGCAAGTTGCGGCGCTCGGCCCAGTTGCCCACAGCGTCAAAGTCAATGTTGATCATGACGCACACTTTTTCGCGCTGGTCGCCATAGGCCACCACTTCTTTGATGTGTGGAAAGAATTTGAGTTTGTTTTCGACGTACTTGGGCGCAAACATGGCACCATCGTTGGCACCGCCCTTGATGCGGCCCACGTCTTTGACGCGGTCGATAATTTTCAAATGGCCATTGGCGTCGATGAAGCCCGCGTCGCTGGTATGGTACCAACCATCAGCTGTCAGTACTTCTGCGGTGGCTTTGTCGTTCTTGTAATAGCCTTTGAGCAATCCAGGTGACTTGACCAAGATCTCGCCGTCGTCAGCCACTTTGATTTCCACCCCTGCACAGGGCACACCCACCGTGTCGGCGCGTGCTTCGTTGTCGGGTTGCAAGCAGACAAACACGGCGGTCTCGGTAGAGCCATACAGCTGCTTCAAGTTCACGCCAATGGCGCGATAAAAGCTGAACAAATCTGGCCCAATGGCCTCACCCGCTGTGTAGGCGACACGGACTCGGCTCATGCCGAGGTTGTTGCGCAGCGGGCCATAGACCAAAAAATCTCCGAGGGTGTACAGCAAACTGCCGATCAAACCAATGGACTTGCCGTCCATTTTGGTAGGTCCGTATTTACGAGCCACATCCATGAAGTAATCGAACATGCCACGTTTAGGTGCGCTTGCATCTTCCATGCGGATCATCACGCTGGTGAGCAAGCCTTCAAAAACGCGGGGTGGGGCGAAGTAGTAGGTGGGGCCGACTTCCTTCAAGTCGATGGTGACCGTGGCCACTGACTCAGGACAGTTCACCACGTAGCCGCAAAACAGCCACTGCGCGTAGCTGAAAATGTTTTGACCAATCCACGCAGGCGGTAAGTAGGCCAATACCTCCTCGTGTGACGTGAGCTTGTCAAACAAGGCGCCCGCTTCGGCGCGGTTGATGAGCGAGTTGTGCGTGTGCACCACGCCTTTGGGGTTGCCGGTGGTGCCTGAGGTAAAGAACATGGCGCCCACATCGTGGGTGTGCGCTTTGTCAACTTCGGCTGCAAAGAAAAGGGGATGTTGTTTGGCAAACACAGCGCCCGCAGCTAGTAGTTGTTCCAAAGAGGCCAAGCCTGGCTCGTCGTATTTGCGCAGGCCACGAGGATCGTCAAAAAAGATATGAGCGATTTGGGGGCACTGCGCGCGGATCTCGAGCAACTTGTCCACTTGCTCTTGGTCTTCCACCACGCAAAAACGCACGTCGGCGTTGTTGAGTGGGAACACGCACTCCGCACCCGTCGCGTCTTGGTACAGGGGAATAGGAATCGCACCCAAGGATTGGGCGGCCAGCATGGTGGCGTAAAGTCGTGGTCGATTAGATCCGATCACCACCAAGTGCTCGCCGCGTGTCAAGCCTGCCTGGTGCAAGCCGCAAGCCATATGGGCCACCAAGGTGGCCATGTCAGCCCATGTGATGGTTTGCCAAATGCCGTATTCTTTCTCTCGCATGGCGGGCGCGGCGGGGCGCTCGTTGGCATGCTTGAGTAACAGTCGGGGGAACGTGGTCTGCATTCCTAATCCTTGCTTTGTGTGTCGACAAAAACAGTGACGCGTAAATAAAGCGTTTTGATGTTGCCCACGATAGTAGGTCTTGGTTTGACGCCGAGTTGTCGTTTCGACGACAATTTAGGGAAGACACCTAGCAGGGGTTACCCGACTTCGACTTTTCACTGGAAACATCTCCATGGCTTCAGAACCTAGTGTTTACCAACGTCGTCGCGCACTCACCGACGCTGAGCTCAAACTCATTCCTTGGTTTGGCTTACTCAAGGAGAACGAACGCAAACGCATCGCGTCTCAATTGGTGGTAAGTGACCCCGCATCAGGCGACTATGTATGTCGCGTCGGTCGCAAAGCCACCTATTGGTTTGGCGTGGTGGAAGGCTTGCTCAAGATGAGCACGGACAGCGCTAGTGGCCGCAGCATCACGTTCACAGGCGTACCGCCTGGCGGTTGGTTTGGTGAGGGCACGGTCATCAAACGCGAGAACTACCGCTACAACATCATGGCTTTACGTAACAGCGTGGTAGCGGGCTTGCCGATCGATACCTTTCATTGGCTGCTCGACAACTCGATTGGCTTCAACCGCTTTGTGATGAACCAACTCAACGAGCGATTGGCTCAGTTCATAGAGGCACGCGAGATTGACCGATCCACTGACCCCGATGTGCGTGTGGCGCGCAACCTAGCTGCGTTGTTCAACCCCACTTTGTTTCCAGGCGTGGGCAAGATTTTGCGCATTACGCAGCAAGAGCTGGCTTACCTAGTGGGCTTATCGCGCCAACGTGTGAACGTGGCGCTGAAGCGCCTCGAAGGGCAAGGTGCCATTCGCATTGAATACGGTGGCATGCGGGTGCTGGACCTTGCCGCGCTGCGTGCCAGCGGCACTTAGAATTCGCCCCTTATGTCAGACACGCCCACAAAACTCACACGCCTCAACAAACGCATGGCCGAACTTGGACTTTGCTCACGCCGTGAGGCCGATGCGTGGATTGAACAAGGCTGGGTGCTAGTCAACGGCCGCCCTGCCGAAATGGGCGTGAAAGTTGGCCCCCAAGACCGCGTAGAGGTGGATCCTCGCGCAAAGGGACACCAAGACACACAAGTCACTGTTCTGCTGCACAAGCCCATGGGTTACGTGAGCGGCCAAGCCGAAGACGGGCATGAGCCCGCGATCATGTTGATCAACCCGCGCACGCATTGGGCGGGCGACTTGACCAAACGACGCTTCACGCCCACTCAGTTGCGCAGCCTCGCCCCTTCGGGTCGGCTCGACATCGACTCCACGGGCTTGTTGGTGATGACGCAAGATGGCCGCGTAGCCCGACAGCTCATTGGCGAAGACTCGGAGATGGAAAAAGAATATTTGGTGCGCGTAACTTACACCGGCCACGCAAACACCGCAGCAGCCACAGCGGCATCTGCAACCTACGGCGGCAGAGCGAACCAACTCAGCGCCATCGGTGACCACGACCGCGTGACCAACAACGTGCAATCTGTGTTTCCAAAGGACCAGCTCGAACGCTTGCGCCACGGCTTGAGCTTGGACGGCAAACCCCTTAAACGTGCACAGGTGGAATGGCAAAACCCAGAGCAGCTTCGCTTTGTCTTGACCGAAGGCAAAAAGCGCCAAATTCGCCGCATGTGCGAGCAAGTGGGTCTTCAGGTTGTCGGCCTCAAACGCATCCGCATTGGCCACGTCCAACTGGGGCAGCTGCCTGCAGGGCAGTGGCGCTATCTGGGCGAGCACGAGCGCTTTTAAGGTCTGCTAATTTCCCGTTTTTTATCCCTCTTGAAATTTCAGCCTGCGCCCCACACTTCGGGACGTTGTTTTTTGTAATTTAGTTTTTAAAGACCATGACCAAACAAACCCACTCCTTCCAAGCCGAAGTCTCACAGCTGCTGCACCTTGTCACACACTCGCTGTACTCCAACAAAGAAATCTTCTTGCGCGAATTGGTGTCCAACGCTTCAGACGCATGCGACAAGCTGCGCTACGAAGGGTTGAACAACGACGCCTTG
>CAJBHE010000288.1 GCA_903952885.1 uncultured Burkholderiales bacterium | reverse complement strand
TGTCTGGCATGTGTTCTTGACGGTGCACAAACCACACGCCTGCCAAGCCTTGCTCGGTGGTGGCTAACAGCACATCGCCCAACGGGGAGGTGGTGTGGCTTTGGAAGATGCGAGGAGTGGGCATAGCAGGCACGAGAAAGTGTTTTAGAGGCTGGTTTTAGATCATCATAGTGGGCCCTAGAAAGCCGTGTGGGCCTCTCTACAATCTGATCACTATGCAAGTGAACGCCTCCATCTTCAAAGCCTACGACATCCGCGGTGTCGTTCCCTCCACCCTCAATGTCGAAGTCGCTGAAGCCCTCGGCAAAGCTTTTGGTACACATGCTGCTGCATGTGGCGAAACCACCGTGGCTGTAGGCCGCGATGGCCGCCTGAGCGGCCCATCCTTGGTCGAAGCACTGATGCGTGGCTTGGTCGCCGCAGGCGTGCAAGTGATTGATGTGGGCGCTGTGACCACCCCCATGCTGTACTTCGCAGCCAGCACGCTGTGCAAGAGCGGTATCCAAGTCACGGGCAGTCACAACCCCAAGGACTACAACGGTTTCAAAATGGTCCTCGGTGGCCGCGCTATTTATGGCGATGAAATTCAAGGCTTGCGCGAGATCATGCAAGCCGAGAGTTGGACGCTCAAAGCGGGCGGCAGCATTCAACATGTGGATGTGACGGCCGACTACGTGGCCCGCATCGTGGGCGATGTGCGCCTGAGCCGCCCCATGAAAGTGGTGGTCGATTGCGGCAATGGCATTGCGGGTGCCACAGCGCCTGGCATCTTCCGCGCCTTGGGCTGCGAAGTGGTTGAGTTGTTCAGCGAAGTAGACGGCAACTTTCCCAACCACCACCCAGACCCCAGCAAGCCTGAAAACTTGAAAGACTTGATCGCCGCACTCAAAACCACAGGCGCTGAATTGGGCTTGGCGTTTGATGGCGACGGCGACCGCTTAGGCATCGTCACCCAAGGCGGCAACAACATTTACCCTGACCGCCAAATGGCCTTGTTTGCACAAGACGTACTCGCACGCGTGCCGGGTGGCGCTATTGTGTTTGACGTGAAGTGCTCGCAGCGTTTGGCTCCCGCCATTCGCGAAGCTGGCGGCCAAGCCTTGATGTTCAAAACAGGCCACTCGCTCATCAAAGCCAAGATGAAAGAAGTCGATTCGCCTTTGGGCGGCGAGATGAGTGGCCACATCTTTTTCAAAGAACGTTGGTTTGGCTTTGACGATGGCACGTATGCCGGCTGCCGTTTGCTTGAAATCGTGAGTCGCAGCCCCGATGCAAATGCGGTGCTGGACGCCTTGCCTTCCAGCTTTTCCACCCCAGAGTTGAACGTGGGTTGCGCCGAAGGCGAGCCACACCGTTTGAGCGCTGAGTTGCAGCAGCTGGTGTCCTCCGGTGAATTGCCTTCGCCCGAGTTCAAGCCAGAGGCTTGCGTGATTGATGGCCTGCGCATCGACTGGGCCGATGGCTTTGGTTTGATTCGCGCCTCTAACACTACGCCTGTGCTGGTGTTGCGCTTTGAAGGCCAGACCCAAGCTGCACTGGACCGCATCGAGCACGACATGCTGGCGCTGTTACGCCGCGTCAAGCCCGATGCGAAGTTTCAAGAGGCGGCGCATTGAGGGTTTTGATCGTCAAACTGTCGTCCTTGGGCGATGTGATTCAAACCATGCCTGTGATTGAGGACATGAAGGCGAATTTGCCCGGCGTCCAGATTGATTGGGTGGTTGAAGAGGCGTTTGCAGATTTGGTATCCAAAGCGAGTGGCATCACGCGTGTGATTCCTTGTGCTGAGCGTCGGTGGCGGAAAAGTCCGTTCAAGCGCGAGACGAAAAAAGAGTGGGCTCAGTTTTGGCAGACATTGAATGAGGTGGCATATGACGCAGTCATCGACTTTCAAGGTTTGATTAAATCCGCGCGCATTGCTCGCGGCGCACGTCTGACGCCCAACGGCTTTACCGCCACCTACGCGAACAAGAGCGATCTGTGCGCCTATGAGTGGCCCGTGAAATGGTTGATCCAAAAGACCGTGCCAATGGAGAAAAAAATCCATGCCGTCGCACGTTACAGGGCTTTAGGGGCAAGGGCTCTGGGTTATGAATCCACGGGGGTGTTGCAACGAATGCCAACTTACCCCTTGGTTGCTGCTGAACATGAACTTCGCAAAGGCGTCATGTTCGCGCACGGTACGACGCGTTTGGACAACGAGTGGCCTTTTGAGTCATGGGTGCAATTAGGCCAACGCTTGATTCAACAAGGAGAGTTGGTTTTACTACCACAGGCCAATTTAAGAGAATCCGATTTGGTGCAGCGACTGGCCCAGGTGTTGGGAGACCATGCGCACGTATTGCCCCGCATGACGTTGTCGGATGTGCTGTCGAACATGGCCAACTGCCGGGCTGTTGTATCTGTTGACTCAGGTTTGGGGCATTTGGCAGTCGCATTGAACTTGCCTGTTGTCCAGTTGTTCAGTCAGCCCCGCATTCAGCGTGCTGGACCCGTTGGCGCATCACATCAGTGTGCGGTGGGCGGAGACCATGTGCCATCGGTGGATGAAGCTTGGAATGCTTACCTCGCTTGTATGGCAGCGGATATCCAGCCGTGATTCTGCAAATTTATAGCTTGTTGATGTGGGCCCTGCAGCCCTTGTTGCGCCGCAAGCTACAACGCCGTGGTCGGCAAGAAGCTGGCTATTTGCAAGCCACCGAAGAACGCTTTGGCCACTACACGCAAGCGTTAACTGAAGGCGGCTTCGTGTGGGTGCATGCCGTGTCATTGGGTGAAACACGCGCTGCGGGAGTGTTGCTGCAAGCGTTGCGTGTCGCACAGCCCGGCATTCGCATCTTGCTCACGCACGGGACGGCCACAGGGCGTTCACAAGGCGTGAGCTTGTTGATAGACGGCGATGTGCAAGTGTGGCAACCGTGGGACACACCTGCCGTTGTGCAGCGTTTTTTAGCGCACTTCAAACCGCGTGTGGGCATCATCTTGGAAACCGAGCTGTGGCCCAACTGGGTGGCGCAATGCAATAAGGCCAACGTGCCGTTAGTGCTGGTCAATGCCCGTATGAGCGAGAAAAGCATGCGTCAAGCGCAGCGTTGGGCGTGGCTGTCGCGCCCCGCTTATCAAGGCTTGTCAGCCGTGCTTGCGCAAACGCAAGCCGACGCTGACCGCCTGCAAACCTTGGGTGCCAAGGTGGATGAGGTGTTAGGTAACTTGAAATTTGATGCCAAGCCCGATGCGGCGCAACTTGCGCTGGCCAAGATGTGGAAGCAAAAGCTTGATCGCCCTGTGGTGCTGTTCACCAGTTCACGCGAAGGCGAAGAGGACATGTGGCTGGATGCGCTTCAAGCCTTGAAAGGCATACCGCATGACCATCAAGACCACATCCATGCCGTGCATTGGCTGGTTGTGCCGCGTCACCCGCAACGATTTGATGAAGTGGCTGCTTTGATTGAAGCACGAGGCTGGAAAGTGTCGCGCCGTAGTCAATGGACAGATGGGCCAGATGCCGATCCACAAGACTATGCCGAAACCGTTTGGTTGGGTGACTCGTTGGGCGAAATGGCTTTGTATTACGGCTTGTCTGACGCCGCTTTGCTAGGCGGTAGCTTTGCGCCTTTGGGTGGTCAAAACTTGATCGAATCCACGGCCAGTGGGTGCCCCGTCATCATGGGGCCACATACGTTTAACTTTGCAGAAGCGGCTCAGTTGGCTGAAGAGGCTGGCGCGGCTTTGCGTGTGCAAGACATGGCTCAAGCTGTGACAACAGCTTTGCAAATGGTGGGCTTTGAGCAAGATGAGAATGCACACGTACAAGCGTGCATGGCGTTCTCAAAAGCGCACCGTGGCGCTGCACAGCAAACAGCGCAAGCGCTGCTGCCGTATTTGAAAACCAATTAAGGTGCTAGCAAAGCGTTGATGGGCTGCAAGTCTGCAGGCGTCAACGTGCCAGCGGCTTGGCGCAGTTTGAGGTTGCTCACCAATACGTCATAACGCGCTTTGGCCAAATCGCGCTTGGTTTGGTAGAGCTGGCTTTGCGAGTTCAGCACATCGATGTTTATGTTCACGCCCACCGAGTAGCCCAGCTTGTTGGCATCTAAAGCGCTTTGGCTAGACGCCTCGGCTGCTTCGTAGGCTTTGACTTGGCTCAGGCCTGCTACCAAACCGAAGTAGGCGGTACGCGTGGCTTGAGCTGTCGTACGACGTGCGTTTTCGAAGTCTGAGCGCGCTTTGTCTGCCAATGCGACCGTTTCTCTCACACGGTACATTGTGCTGAATCCAGCAAATAAAGGCACGTTCAGAACAAGGGCCGCGGACGGGTTAAAAACCCGAGAAGATCCCTGCAATGTGGAGCTTCCACCATCGTTACGAACGCCCGAATAAGACAATTGGGCATCAATGGTAGGTTTATGACCTGAATTGGCTTTGTCCACTTCGAGTGATGCAACTTCTAACCCAAGTTTGGCTTGTCGCACAGCAGGACTTGCAACTTCAGATTGTGAAACCCAAGTCGTGACATCTTCACTTGGCGTATCAATGAGCTTGTTGTTAGCCAAGCGTTTGGGTTGTGTGTTGCTTAACCCAACAGCCAGATCAAGTGCGAGACGTTTGATACGCAAATCGTTTTCTGCCGCAATTTCTTGTGCATTGGTCAAGTCAAAGCGCGCTTGCGCATCTCGCACACCTGTGATGGTAGCTGTACCAACTTCAAAGTTGCGTTTTGCCGAAGCCAGTTGTTCACCAACGGCTTTCTTTTGTGCTTGAACCAGCTGCAAATTGTCTTCACTGGTAAGCACGTCAAAATAGGCTTGTGATACGCGCACGAGTAAGTCTTGTTCAGCAGCCTCGAATTGCGCCGCTGCTTGCTCCAACAAATGCCCACCTTGACGATAGGCGGCCCACGCTGAGGGACGATAAACAGGTTGGCTTAGCGTCACGGCAGCCACACCTGTGCCGTATAGCTTAGAGGTTGCAGGGGGAGGCGATGTGTCGGGACGAAATTCAAACTTCGTTCGGGTCGCACTGGCTGCCAAGGCAATGTTGGGCAAGATACCGCCCAAAGTCTGGTTGGCTTTGGCCAAGTTCGCTTCAAACTGTGCCTTGGCCGAAATGAACCCCGCGTCATACCCACGCGCTGCTTCATACATTTCCACCAAACTTTGGGCTTGTGCATGGGATGCAAACGCCAAAACCACAGCTGCTGTGAGGGGGAGCTTACGAAAAAGAGTGCTTGAGAGCGACATTCAGTTCTTTCAAAAATCAATACGTGGGCACAGAGGCATCCACTTGAGATGACCAAGCGTTGATACCACCCGTGATGTTGGCCACATGGCCAAAACCTTGTTGCACCAAAAACGCCGCCACTTGCATGCTGCGGCTACCGTGGTGGCAAAGCACGGCTATGGGTTGGTCCCGGTCAAGCTCGGCGATGCGAGGAGGAATGGCGTGCATGGGAATTTTCAACAACTCAAACCCTTGCGCCTTGACGCAAGCGGTTTGCACTTCCCACGCTTCCCGCACGTCCAGCACCAGGGCTGGGCCATTGGGTGCTTGCGAAGCGATCCAGTCTAGTAGCTGAGCAGGTTGGACTTGGTCGATCATGCCGCGCTTTCAGAACTGGAAACGTGAGGGCTCTGTAAAGCCTTGTAAACGAGGGGCTGTGTGGTCCCATAAGGACTGACTGCTCCAAGTTGCGTCAGTGGTATGGGTGAACAGTGTGGCCGCCATGACGTGGTCATTCCCGACGATGGCCAACAATCGGCCGCCAATGGCTAGCTGTTGCAGCAAAGCTTGCGGCACTTCAGCCACAGAACCGCCTAGCACGATGGCGTCAAAGGGTGCATCGCCAGATGCGCCGGCGCTGCCGTCAGCCACACGGACATCTACGTTGGTGATGCCAGCGCGTTGAAGGTTGTTGAGGGCGTTGCTGGCTAGTTCAGGATTGATTTCAAAGCTCACAACGCGTTGGGCGCGGCCCGCTAACAACGCTGCCATGTAACCGCTACCAGTGCCGATTTCCAACACTTTTTCAACGCCTGTCAGGTGCAGATCTTGGACCAAACGCGCGGCCACACGCGGAGGGGCCATGAATTCACCATGGCCCAGCGGAATTTCGGTGTCGGTGTAGGCCAAGGCTTGGAAGGCATGAGGCACAAACAGTTCACGCTGCACATGAGACAAAACGCTCAACACTTGGGGATCGAGCACTTGCCAAGGGCGGATTTGCTGTTCGACCATGTTGAAGCGGGCTTGTTCTTGGGGATTCATCTCAAAACTCCGTAATCGTTCATTCATAACTTGGCAAAATTTTAACGGGCGTTGCTGTCAAAGCCTCGCGCCCATTTGCGTTTCATCCATTCAGCCAAATCGTCCAAATAACAGTACACCACAGGCACGACGACCAGCGTGAGCAAAGATGAGGTAATCACCCCGCCGATCACCGCCTGGCCCATGGGGGCGCGCTGTTCAGCGCCCTCCGACAAGGCAAACGCTAAGGGGACCATGCCAAAAATCATGGCCAGGGTAGTCATCAAAATGGGTCGCAACCGCACTTCGGCGGCCAGCAGTAGGGCTTCATGGCGGCTCAGGCCTGGTTTGGTGGAACCATCGGGTTGCATTTGAGGCTCACGCGAGCGGATGGCAAAGTCCACCAACAAAATAGCGTTTTTGGTGACCAATCCCATCAGCATGATGACGCCAATGATGGAGAACATGGACAAGCTTGAGCCAAACAGAAGCAAGGCCAGCACCACGCCAATCAGCGTCAACGGCAGGGCGGTCATTAACGCCATGGGTTGTAAGAAGCTTTTGAATTGACTGGCCAAAATCATATAAATGAAGACCACCGCTAGCAACAAGGCTGAGATGGCGTAGTCAAACGACTCAGCCATACTTTTGGTCGAGCCGCCAAATTGGTAGCGGTAGCCAGGCGGCATTTGAATGCTGTCCAAGGCTTTGCGTATGTCGCCAGACACCTCGCCCGCTGAGCGGTTGTACACGTTGGCGTTGATGGCCACTTCGCGCAACAGGTCGCGTCGGTTAATTTGATTGGGGCCTGTGCCCTCCACCACCTGGGCCACTTGGTTCAAGCGCGCCACGCGGGGGCTGCCATCGGCGTTGACGCCAAGGGTGAAGGGCAGTCGCTCTAGGTCTTGCATCGCGTTGCGGGCGCTAGGGGCCAAGCGCACATTCACGTCG
>CAJBHE010000287.1 GCA_903952885.1 uncultured Burkholderiales bacterium | reverse complement strand
CACGGGCGGCTTGGAGAAGTAGCCCCATTGCAGATTGCGCGACCATAGCCAATATTGCGCCTCGTCCACATGCAAGCCCGCACCACTGAAGGTGAACTCGAACATTCGCAAGCCCAACAAGGCAAACGAGAGCAGTATGAGAATCACCAGAGTTGACGAGGAAGGACGGTTCATAGTTTGGCGCTCAACAAGAGGCTTATGGCAAAGGCTTGAGCAACACTAGACCGCGATGGCTGTGTGCTGTTTCGTAGTGGTTCATGGGCAGCCCCTCTAGGCGGTCGTGGCGAACGATGACCCAGTCCTTGGGTGCGGGTGGCTGCTGTGTGGTGGGTGCGCCATAGTAAAAAGCAAAGCTGGGTTGGTGCATGCGCCACTGCACGATGCGTGCATCGGGGTGGTGCTGGCGAGCCCACATGGCCACTTCTTGAAACGGCGCTTGCAACACCCGGCCCAGCCAGGGAATGACAAACCCAATCCACAGCATGCTCACCAGCCAGACACAAGCCATGAGACGCGCCCATGCATCAGCACGACGTGTGATGGCAAGCATCACACCCGCCAAGGCCACACCAGCAGCGGCGACTTGAACCCATAAGCCATCAGGCGCACTGGCCAGCAAGGGTTGCACCCAGGTGTCTTTGACGGTGGTGGAGCCCCAAGCCACGATGGATGGCACGGCAAATGCCAAAGCGCAAGACAGCGCCGCACATCCCCACAGCGCAGCATGCCAAGCTTTAGAGACAGGTTGGTTGACAGATTGCGCCACGATCAGCAACACCAAAGGTGTGAGTCCGTAGAGCATGTAGTGGGGCAGCTTGGTGCCAGAGAGCGAGAAGAAACCCAGTACGAACAGTACCCAGATCCATAAGAAGCGTTGCAAAGGATCGGTCCATTGCGTGCGCACATTGCCCAGCAAACGCACGCACCAAGGTGACCATGGCAAGAGTAGCAGTGGCAACACCATCACGTAGTAGAGCGGATTGCCGCCGTGCCCTTCAAGCGTGCCGGTGAAGCGCTCGACGTTGTGCTTTAAAAAGAAACCTTGCACGAACGCCATTTCGTGGCGCTGCAACGCATAGATGTACCAAGGAACAGCGATGGCCAGCAACAGCAGCCAACCCTTGGGTTCCCAAAGTGCTTGCAAGGCGGTCCGACCGCGATCCGTAACCAAAGACCAGATCAACAATGTGACACCAGGAATGAGCAATGCCACTGGGCCTTTGGTGAGCAAGCCAAGCCCGCACCACACATAAGCCCAACGCAGTGCTGAGCGCGAACCATTGGAAGCAAAGGTCCACAAACACAAACCTGTGGCAATAAGTAAGGCGTTGAGCATGCCGTCGGCTGTGGCTGCGCGGCCAATGGCAAGCAGGCCTAAGCTGGAACCCAGCATGAAGGCTGCGCGTTGGCCTGCGACCTCACCCCATTGCTGCGCAGCAAATCGCCAGACACCAAAGGTGGCCGCGAGGACAGCCAGAGCGGAGGGCAAACGAGCCACCCAATCGTGGACGCCAAACACAGCCATCAGTGAGGCTTGGCACCAATAAATGAAGATAGGTTTATCAAAACGGTCTGCACCATTGAGGGTGGTGTGCCCCCAAT
>CAJBHE010000286.1 GCA_903952885.1 uncultured Burkholderiales bacterium | reverse complement strand
CTTGCGCTCTACTGAGAGAAGCCAGTCCGTGGCTATGCAGCAATTGTCGACAGGCAAGCGCATTAACTCGGCTCGCGACGATGCTGCAGGTATGGCCATCGCCACACGCATGACGCATCAAATTCGCAGCTTGAATCAAGCAGTGCGAAATGCCGGCGACGCGATCACCCTTATTCAGACGGCTGAAGGCGCGACCAACGAAATCACGGACATGATGCAACGCATGCGTGAGTTGGCCGTTCAAGCAGTCAACGACACCAATGACAACGCGCAACGTTCTTACCTTGACTTGGAATTCCAACAGCTCAAGCAAGAAATCGTGCACATCTCTGAAAGCACAGAGTGGAACGGCTTCCCCGTTTTGAACGGTACGGCCGGTGAGCGTGTGGGTGAAATGCCAGTGTTTAAGACGACGGCCACCAGCGAGTTCTCGACCGCTTATGTCAATCCAACGACAGAGCGCAAGATTTCTGGCACTGGCATCGGTGAGACACAGCGCATTGACTTCACAGGAACCGGCACTGGTACAGGTAATCCAACCGATGACCGTTCAATCACGATTGATGGCGTCAACGTCAAAGTGACCAAAACAGATTTGACCGATGTCATGAATGAAATTCGTGATGCTTTGAAGCAAGACGATCGTTTTTCGAAGACATCGGGCCGCGATGTGTCTGTGGATGGCAATACCTTGGTCATCAAATACGCAGGCACTGACAAAGATGTGTCCAAAGTTGACGTCACCATGTCTGCTGCCTTGGACACTACATTGAGTACTTCGGTTCAACCGCAAACTGAATCTGACAAGGCCGTGGTGTCTGCCAGCCAAGAATTTGCCGATGGCACTGGCGAATTCCTGAAAAGTGGTGCCTTGACGCTGGATTGGACGCCCAATTTGGACGATCCCACACAAAACAAACTCACTGCCAATTTCTTGACCAGCGATGGCAAGACCATTCAGATGACGGGCGCTTTGAGTGACCCCGATGGCACGACCGTCACCTTCAAACGTGACCAAGGCTTGAATGGCCAAGTGATTTCCAACGACGTCACCTACACCTTGCGCGACAGCACGGATACAGCAATTGATGTGTCACGCCGCCCCATGACGATGGAAGTCAACGTTTCAGGTGGTATTCCTCCCCTGAAAGCAGGCGATTTGTTGATCAACGGCGTCGATGTGGGCCCCACATTTGCTGAAGACGATGCGTTGTCTCCACCAAACAATGCCTCAGGCAGCGCGATTGCAAAAGCCGCTGCGATCAACCGCAAGGCTGTGACGACCACCCAATCGGTGGGCGAGTCACAAACCTTGACGTTGATGGGTACACCTAAGTCAGGCACCATCACCGTGGGTGGTGTATCTGTGCAATTGAATGAAAACATTCAAACCAACCCAGTGCAAGTGGCCGCCACCATCGCGGCTGCTTTGAAAGCCAGCCCCTTGTATGACTCCAGCACGGGCCGCACGATTTCTTATTCAACTGGTAGCTCAACGATTGGTTTTAACTACTCTGTGAACGAAGGTGATGTACCGGATGTAGCATTTTCCGCAGGTACAACAGGCTTGGTGGGTACGGTGGATACCACCGTGCAACACCAAAGTACCGTGCAAGGTACCGGTGTGTTCGCCAAAGTCAATGCCAACATCGTGACGGGTACCGCCATGTCTTCGACCAACGTGGTCAAAGGCTCAGTGTTCATCAACGGTTACGCCAGCGCTGACATCACCACTGTGTTGAACAACCCACGCGAAACACGTGCAAACGTGGTGCGTGCGATCAACATGATCACAGACAAAACAGGTGTCAAAGCGATTGACACTGGATTCGACAACCAAGGCGTGTCTTTGGTGGCTGCCGATGGCCGCAACATTGAAGTGCGCTTTGAAAGCGACTCCAACGCCAGCTTGTTTGGCCAAAGCATTGGTATGCGCGAAGGTGTGCAAGCCGGTACTTACTCGCTCGAATCCAAAATTGAAGCGCCTGTGATCTTGACCTCATCGAGCATTGGCGACATCGGTCGCTCAGGTTTGATTGCAGGTAACTTCACCAAGAACCAATCAGTGTTCAACACCAGCGACCGCGCGCCTGTTTTAGCTGCGCAAGCGCAAGTCGAGAGCGTCAAGTTCTCGACAGGCAATGCAGGAGCGGTTGCTGGCGAGTTATTTGGCATGACCATCAATGGTGTGGAGTTCTCATACAAAGCCACAGGTGCAGAAACAGGTGCAGAAATTCGCAACGCCTTGATCGCGAAGGTCAAGGATGTTGGTGTGACCGCCACAGCGGGTAACTCTCCAGGCGAATTGCTGCTCACGGCAGACTTCCCTGGCATTGCCTACTCCCTGAAGGTGTCTGACACCAGCACGGACGGTGCAGTTACCAATGACAACGTGTACGGCGTGACCAAAGCCAATATCCCTGCCGCTGTGAAACCATTGAGCGCGAATGACTTGGTGATCAATGGCGTGAAAATCCGCGCCACCACCACGGCTGATGATAAGTTGTCCAATACGGTGTCTAGCAGCAGCGACAAAACAGCCAGTGCGGTAGCGATCGCTGCTGCGATCAACTCACAGTCTGCTGAAACAGGGGTTCGTGCATTTGCCAACCCTGTGATCAGCAAAGGGGCCATCACCACGGTGTTGCCAACACCGTTGAAGGGCCCTCAGTCCTTGTTCGTCAACGGCACGGAAG
>CAJBHE010000285.1 GCA_903952885.1 uncultured Burkholderiales bacterium | reverse complement strand
ATCGGTGCATGCGCTCGGTGACAAACACCACGTACATCGCCAAGCTGATGACAAACAATTTGTTGGCCAAGGTCCAAGCCATGACCTCGTTGTCCATGTTGATGTCGCTGTTGACCAACCCATACTTGGTGATGAGCAGCAAAATGAAGTTGGTGCAAAACACCACCACCACCCAAAACAATGCGCCCGCGCGTTCAAGAATCAAAATGGCGGGCAAAACCACCGCGGTCATCCACACCATCACGGGAGAGTTGATGCCGCCCGTCATGGCGGCTAAATAAGCAACATAGCTGATGGACCAAAACATCGTGCCATGCGCGACCATGAAAAAAGGAGCGCCGCACAATAACAGAGCCAACAAGAACCAATAGCCCACTGTGCCCAACAAGTTGGCCACATGGTCGTACTCGGGTTGGTAAATAAAATAAAACGGCAGCGAGCATGCCCCCACCAAGAGCAACATGAACATCAATAAACTGCGACGGCGCTCTAGCTGAGAGCCTACGAAGAAGCTCTTGGGCAAGAAGACGTTGTGCAGTTTTTCAAACATCCGTTTTATGGCTTGCGCAATTTGTCAATCAGCCCATTGAGCTCGTCGATGGAGCCAAACTGAATGGCAAGCTCGCCCAACTCTTCCACTTTGCCATGACGCTTGACACGTTTTTTGACCCGCACGTCGACTTGTGCGGTAAGCAAGTCGGACAACTCTTCTTCCAAGCGCTTGATGTCACGCGACTTTTCGCTCTTGGGCTTTTGTGGCACTAGGTTGAATTCGGCGCTCAGTTTTTTGACCAAGCTCTCGGCTTCGCGCACAGACATTTTTTTGGCGCTGATTTGGTTGGCCGCAGTGATTTGCGTGCCACGGTCGAGCGACAACAAAGCACGGGCGTGGCCCATGTCGATGTCGCCCGCCATGAGCATGGACTGCACGGGTTCGGCCAAGTTAAGCAAGCGCAGCAAGTTGCTGGCAGCGCTGCGTGATCGGCCCACGGCTTGCGCGGCCAACTCGTGCGTGAGGCCAAACTCTTTGATGAGGCGATTCAGGCCTTGCGCTTCTTCGAGCGGGTTGAGGTCTTCGCGCTGGATGTTTTCAATCAGCGCCATGGCGGCTGCAGCTTCGTTGGGCACGTTGCGCACGAGCACAGGCACGCTGTCCAGGCCCGCTAGTTTTGCGGCGCGGCTGCGGCGTTCGCCCGCGATGATTTCGTATTTGCCCACATTGGGGCCGTCGGTGAGCTCACGAACCAAGATGGGCTGCATGATGCCTTGGGCTTTGATGCTTTCGGCCAGCTCATACAAAGCGCCCTCGTCCATGCGTGTGCGCGGCTGGTACATGCCGGGTACGAGTTGGCTGAGCGGCAAAACGTTGGGCAAGCCGTTCGCTGCGGCGTTTTGTGCGGCAATGCTGTCGTCAACTTTGGGGCCGAGCAAGGCTTCCAAACCACGGCCTAGGCCTTTTGTTTTTTTAGTGACCATGGGGTACTTCTTCTTTCAGTAAATCTTGTAACAGGGCAAAGCCTTGGGGCCAATCGCCCAGGCATGAATCGACGTTGACATGGCCGCTCATGCCGCAATCTGTGAAGTGCGAGCCCCATGCCTGGGCCAGCACACTGGCGCGCATGAAGCTGCAAAACGGGTCGTTGCGGCTGGCGACCAACGTGCTTTTGAATGGCAGACGCTGTCGAACAATGGGGCTCCAGCTGTGCAGCATTTGTTGCATTTCGGGGCGCTCAACGTCGGCAGGAGCGACCAACAACGCTGCTTTTATGAGGTGCGCATTCTTCGTGTGTGCCGCCCAAGCGGCCACCAAAATGCAACCCAAACTATGGGCCACCAACACCGCGTTGGGGTGAATGAGCACGGTTTCTTCGAGCTGCGTCATCCAGTCACCACGCAGCGGAAAATCCCAGTTGTGTTGTTTCACGCGTATGAAGCCGTGCGTGTTTTGCCAACGGCTTTGCCAATGGTCAGGCCCGCTGTTATTTAAGCCGGGAAGGATGAGAACGGAAGCCGTCATGCCTGCTGTGGGTTGTGTGATGAGCGCGGAGGGGCTTAACGCGTTTTAACGCGCTCGACCATTTCCTGCGCAAAGTCCACAAACGCGTGGCTGCCTTTAGCCGATGGGTCAAACACCACGCCAGGTAAACCATAGCTGGGCGCTTCGGCCAATCTCACATTGCGGGGAATGACGGCGGCAAACACTTTGTCGCCAAAGTGGTCTTTGAGTTGGTCGCTCACCTGCTGCTGCAAGGTGATGCGCGGGTCAAACATGACGCGCAGGAGGCCGATGATTTTGAGGTCGCGGTTGAGATTGGCATGCACTTGTTTGATGGTGTTGACCAAATCGGTCAAACCTTCGAGTGCAAAGTATTCGCACTGCATGGGCACGATGACGCCGTGGGCCGAACACAGGCCATTGAGGGTGAGCATGGACAGTGACGGCGGGCAGTCGATCAACACAAAGTCGTACTCGTCTGACACGGCAGCCAAGGCTTGCTTGAGGCGGTTTTCACGTCGCTCCAGAGCGACCAGCTCGACCTCTGCACCGGCCAAATCTCGGTTGGCGCCCAGCACGTCATACGTCGGGATTTTGGCGCGCACACCATCGGTGCCCCAGTTGCTGCGGATGCGGGCTTCGGCAATGGTGGCCTCTTCCAGCAACACATCGTAGACCGACAAGGACATTTCACGCTTGTCGACGCCCGAGCTCATGGTGGCGTTGCCTTGCGGGTCAAGGTCGACCATCAACACGCGTTGGCCCACAAACGCCAAGCCTGCCGCTAAATTGACGGTGGTGGTGGTCTTACCAACGCCACCTTTTTGGTTGGCTATACAAAAGATTTGGGCCATACAGCGCTTTCGAAAGAGACGGAAAAATAATTAGAACAAGGCCAGCTTCAGACCAAAACCAATCAGCAACACACCTGCAATTTTATTGAGCATAACGGTGGCCAATGGGTTGGCACGCACACGCTCGACCAAGTGATGGGCCAGCAAAACAACCACCAAACCATAAATCAAGGTCAGCGTCGCAATGGTCAGTGCCATGAATCCAAATGTGACAAGCCCTTGGTGGTGTTTTGGATCCACAAACAAAGGAAAAAAAGCCATGTAAAACACCATCGCTTTGGGGTTGAGCACGGTGATGAACAAGCCTTGGCGAAAGTAATGATCGGGCTTCATGTCCAACACAGGCGCATCGCCCGGCTTGGCATTGAACAAGGAATAACCCAAACCCATCAAATAAGCAGCACCCGCCCATTTGACCGAACTATACAAACCAGGGTAGTTCATGAGCACAGCCGACAAACCCGCCACAGCCAACCACAACAACACTTGATCACCACCCATGACACCCAGCGTTGCCGCCAGGCCCGCGCGAAGGCCGCCCTTACCAGTTGCTGTGAGCAAGGCCAAGTTACCGGGGCCGGGGATGGCTAAAAAGACAATGGTGGCCACGACGAAAGCGCCGTAGTCCGCGATACCGAACATAGATGACTCAGATGTAAAACTGAGAGAAGTTTAACCGCGCATCCAAACGATGCAGCGCTCGGCATCCAGGCTGGGCACTTGAAGCTGTTCCACGTGAAACACTTGGACAGCTTCTGGCAACACGGCCAACTCTTGGTCTGGGTGTTTGCCCTTCATCGCCATCCACACGCCATGCTCGGCCAAGGCGGATTGGGACCAACTGGTGAAATCAATCAACGAAGCAAAGGCACGGGAGCACACCAAGTCATAGGGATGGGTCAAACTTTCAACTCGGGCATGTAAGCCCTTGAGATTGGGCAACTTCAAGGTGGCTGCAACTTGTTGGATGAAGGCAGCTTTTTTAGCCACCGTGTCCACACAGGTCACCGACACATCGGGACAAGTGATGGCAATCACAACGCCCGGCAAGCCAGCGCCAGCGCCGACATCCAACAAGCTGAACTTGGTTTGTTTTTGCGCGGCCATGCCCCGCCCTATGTCACACACGCTGTCCGCCATTGGCTCGCTCGTCGGCATAGGTAGCTTTGCCAACTCACGGCGCAGCGGAGCAATCACCGCCAAACTATCGAGAAGATGATGGGTCAGCATTTCATTGGCGTCCCGCACGGCCGTCAAGTTGTAGACCTTAGTCCACTTGCCAATCAAATCCATGTAGGCTAGCAACTGGCTTTGCTGTTCATCCGTCAAATCTAGACCCAAATCCGCCAGGCCTTTTTGCAAGGCGGGCAAAAGCGGATGCATCAGAGCGCCTCAGCCGAATTACTAGCCGCCGCATCTTGGATAAAGCCTTTGACTCGCGAGCGCTTCAAATGAATGAGCAACAAAGAGATGGCCGCTGGCGTGATGCCAGACATGCGCGAAGCTTGGCCCAAAGTTTCGGGCCGCTGGCGACTCAGGCGCTGACGCGACTCGATCGACAAAGCGGTGACTTGGTTGTAGTCCAAGTCTCCGGGCAGCTTGAGGTTTTCGTAATGGGCAGCGCGCTCGACTTCGTCTCGCTGGCGGTCGATGTAGCCCGAGTACTTGGCTGCGATTTCAATCTGCTCGATGATGGCTCGGGTGGTTTCACGTGAAACATCATCACCCGCAAAGCCGTCCGCCACCTCTTGGTTTTGGTACCTGGCACCATCCAGAGACATGAGCCCTTGGTAACTCACATCCGGACGACGAAGCAAATCGGCCAAGTTGTATTCGCGGTCGATGGCTTTACCCATGACGCGCTCTGACTCGGCAGCAGGCAGGTTGCGGGGGCTGACCCAGATAGATTTGAGGCGTTCTGTTTCACGTGAAACAGCTTCTTGTTTGCGGCTGAAAGCCTCCCAGCGCGCATCGTCTACCAAACCCATTTGACGGCCGATTTCGGTCAGACGCACATCGGCGTTGTCTTCGCGCAGCTGCAAGCGAAACTCGGCGCGGCTGGTGAACATGCGGTAAGGCTCGGTCACGCCCTTGGTGGTGAGGTCGTCAACCAATACGCCCAAGTAAGCTTGGTCGCGGCCCGGCGTCCAAGAGCCGCCAAAGTCATTGGCCGCGCCGACCAAGCTGCGGCATTGCAACGCGGCGTTGATGCCAGCAAACAAACCTTGGGCTGCCGCCTCTTCGTAACCGGTGGTGCCGTTGATCTGGCCGGCAAAGAACAAGCCGCCGATGGCTCGGGTTTCAAAGCTGCGCTTGAGCTCACGCGGGTCAAAGTAGTCGTACTCAATCGCGTAACCAGGGCGAATGATGTGGGCGTTTTCCAAGCCCCTCATGGAACGAACCAAGTCATACTGAATGTCAAACGGCAAGCTGGTGCTGATGCCGTTGGGGTAGTACTCGTGGGTGGTCAGGCCTTCGGGCTCTAAGAAAATTTGGTGGCTGTCTTTGTCAGCGAAGCGGTTGATTTTGTCTTCCACACTTGGGCAGTAGCGTGGGCCAACGCCCTCAATCTTGCCGGTGAACATGGGGCTACGGTCAAAGCCGGAGCGGATGATGTCGTGGGTGCGCTGGTTGGTGTGGGTAATCCAGCACGGCATGTGTTGCGGATGCATGGACGCGCGACCCATGAAGCTGAACACAGGCACATCGCCCAACACGCCCGCCGAGCGTGCGCCGTTTTCGGTTTGATTGGCCACGCCGTCACCCGGCTGCTCGATGCACTGGCTGAAGTCAATCGTGCGGCCATCGATGCGAGGGGGCGTACCGGTTTTCAAACGTCCTTGCGGCAACTTGAGTTCTTTGAGTCGGGCCGACAGGCTCAGCGCGGGCGGGTCACCCGCACGGCCACCGGCGTAGTTGTTCAGGCCCACATGGATCTTGCCATCTAAGAAAGTGCCGGCGGTCAGCACCACGGTGCGGCTGCGAAATCGGATACCGGCTTGAGTACAGGCACCCACCACACGGTCACCCTCCACCATCAAGTCATCTACCGCTTGTTGGAACAACCACAAGTTGGGCTGGTTTTCGAGCATGCGGCGAACGGCGGCTTTGTACAAAATGCGGTCGGCTTGTGCACGGGTGGCACGCACGGCCGGCCCTTTGGAGCTGTTAAGAATCCGAAACTGAATGCCAGACTCGTCCGTGGCCAAGGCCATCGCCCCACCCAAAGCGTCT
>CAJBHE010000284.1 GCA_903952885.1 uncultured Burkholderiales bacterium | reverse complement strand
TAACCCATGTCTGAATTGTCTAGCGATATCGGTATTGGTGGAATGACCTGTGCCTCGTGCGTGGCCCGTGTGGAACGCGCTATTGCCAAGCTGCCCGGGGTTGAATCGGTGAGCGTGAACTTGGCCACTGAATCAGCCCGTGTAACGTGGGCCCCTTCGCAAACCGAAGAAGACAGCCAAACGCAACAAGCTCGTTTGCGACGCGCCGTGCGTGATGCAGGATACGAGCCACTCGCAGCAGAACATCTAGAACAAGCATCAATGGACGCATGGGCGGGCTTCATGCCCGTGGCCATCGGTCTTATGCTCAGCACCCCTTTGGTACTACCTATGTTGGGCGATGCGTTGGGTCAGCACTGGATGCTGTCCGAGCTGTGGCAGTTCGTGTTGGCCACGCCTGTGCAGTTTGTGCTGGGCGCTCGCTTTTACAAAGCAGGGTGGCATGCATTGTTGGCCGGCAGCGGCAATATGGATTTGTTGGTGGCCTTGGGCACCAGCGCCGGTTGGGCTTTGTCTGTGTGGTTGTGGCTCAGCGCCCCTGTCGGAGCCATGGTGCATTTGTATTTTGAAGGCTCGGCGGTGGTCATCACCTTGGTGTTGTTGGGCAAGTGGCTAGAGGCCCGCGCTAAGCGACAAACCACGGACGCTATTCGCGCCTTGCACGCTTTGCGCCCTGCGCGTGCGCGCGTCATCACGCTAGACGGCGAGGTAGAAATTCCGATTGAAGAGTTGTTGGTGCACGACCGTATGGTAGTGTTGCCAGGCGAACGCTTTGCTGCAGACGGAATGGTTCTAGAAGGCCAAACGCAGGTGGATGAAGCCATGTTGACGGGTGAGCCCTTGCCGGTGCACAAGGTTGTGGATTCAAGCGTGACGGGCGGCAGCATCAATGGTGAAGGCCGTGTGGTGGTCCTCGTGAGCGCTACGGGTACCGCCACGGTGCTGGCCAACATCATCCGCTTGGTGGAAGACGCGCAGGCGGCCAAGGCGCCGATTCAACGCATGGTCGACCAAGTGTCTGCCGTGTTTGTTCCCGTGGTCTTGGTGCTTGCGTTGGCCACTTTTTTGGTCTGGTGGTTCATGGGGCATAGCGCAGAGGTGTCGCTCATCCATTGCGTGGCGGTGTTGGTGATTGCGTGTCCTTGCGCGCTGGGTTTGGCTACGCCTGCCGCCATCATGGCGGGTACGGGCGTTGCGGCCCAGCATGGCATTCTCATCAAAGATGCACAGGCGCTCGAAGTGGCGCATAAGGTTGAAACGGTTGCGTTTGATAAAACAGGCACGCTCACGGTTGGGCAGCCGCGCTTGCTGTCGCTACATGCAATCAGCCTTGACGAACATGCGCTGCTCAGTTTGGCTGCTAGCTTGCAAAGCGGCAGCGAACATCCCTTGGCCCACGCGGTGGTGCAAGCGGCTAAAGCGCAAGGCCTTAGCTTGGCGACATCAGAAGTCATCAAAGCCGTTCCAGGCTTTGGCAGCGAGGGTACTGTGCAGATGCGTCACTTGCTCCTTGGCAGTTTGCGATGGATGGCAACGCTTCAGCTGGCCGCTGGTGAATGGCAAGCCCGTGCAGAGGCTTTGCAGGCGCAGGGTGCAACTGTGTCGGTCTTGGTCGAACGTACGGCGCAAGGGCTTGTTCCGCTTGCCGTGTTGGCATTTGGCGACGAGCCAAAGCCGGGTGTGCAAGAAGCGCTCGCCAAACTACGTGTACGCGGTTTGCGCTTGGTCATGATTTCTGGTGACAACGCAGGTGCGGCTCAAGCCATGGCCGCACGATTAGGTTTGCGCGCAGACGAAGTGCATGCTGACGTGATGCCCGGTGACAAGGCCGCCTTGGTTAAAAGTTTGCAGCACAACCCACACGGCGCACAGCATGTGGTGGCTTTTGTGGGTGACGGCATCAACGACGCGCCTGCTTTGGCAGCTGCTGATGTGGGACTTGCCATGGCCAACCTCAACGCCGATGGTCATCGTGGCGGCACCGATGTGGCCATGCAAGCGGCGGGTATCACGCTCATGCGCGGCGATGTGGCGTTGGTAGCTGGTGCTCTCGATATCTCGGCACGCACCGTTGCCAAGATTCGACAAAACTTGTTTTGGGCCTTCGCCTACAACGCTGCCGGTATTCCGCTTGCCGCCTTGGGCTATTTGAGCCCTGTGGTTGCGGGTGCTGCCATGGCGCTGAGCTCGGTGAGTGTGATGACCAATGCCTTGTTGCTCAAACGTTGGAAGCCTTGAGTTGATTCTTGATGTGGTCGCGCTTGCTTGCGCCCGCGTTGGCTCTCTTGTAGAAACCGCACATTCTTTGTAGATCCGAGCACCCTAGTAAAATCGCGCGCTGCTAAGCAGGGCGGCGCACAGCCCCTGCGCTTTTGTGCATCCGCACACCCAAAGGTTGGTTTTATGTTGTACCCCCAAGAGTTTGATGTCATCGTTGTAGGCGGTGGCCATGCAGGCACCGAAGCCGCATTGGCTTCGGCGCGCATGGGAGCTAAAACTTTACTCTTAAGCCACAACATTGAAACCCTGGGTCAGATGAGCTGCAACCCGTCCATCGGTGGCATTGGCAAAGGCCATTTGGTCAAAGAGGTAGACGCTTTGGGTGGGGCAATGGCCTTGGCCACGGACGAGTCTGG
>CAJBHE010000283.1 GCA_903952885.1 uncultured Burkholderiales bacterium | reverse complement strand
TTTGGACCTGTGCTTACAACCTCACCCAACACGATGCCTGGGTTCTTAGGTGAGTCAAACGCACCAATGTCCTCCTTGCGCCCTTGCACAAAGTAGTCAGTGAATTCGCGGTTGAAGTTTTGTTCGGGGTTGGGCGTGAAGTACAGCGTGGTGTTGCCACTTGATGCGCGGCTGAGCGGTGGACGCTCGGGATCGGCCGAGTATTGACGGGCTTCAATCAGCTCGTCGATCAACACCCGGTAGTGGCCAGTGATGTTCTTCACATAGGCCATATCTTTGTAACGGCCTTCGATTTTGAAGCTGCGCACGCCCGCATCCACCAAAGCAGCTAGGTTGTCGCTTTGGTTGTTGTCTTTCATCGAGAGCACATGTTTGTCATGCGCGATGAAGCGGCCTTCGGCATCGGTCACGTGATAGGGCAGGCGGCAGGCTTGGCTGCAGTCGCCGCGGTTGGCGCTTCGGCCCGTGTGTGCGTGGCTGATGAAACATTGACCGCTGTAGGCCACGCACAAAGCGCCGTGCACAAAGAACTCTAAGTTGCAGCGCTCGGCATCGAGCACATCGCTGATCGCTTTGATTTGCGTCAGGGTCAGCTCTCGGGCCAACACGATTTGCGAGAAGCCCACGTCTTGCATGAACTTCGCCTTTTCAGGGGTGCGGATGTCAGTTTGTGTGCTGGCGTGCAACTGGATGGGTGGCAAGTCCAGCTCAAGCAAACCCATGTCTTGCACGATCAGCACATCTGCACCTGCGTGGTAAACATCCCAAGCCATTTGGCGGGCGGCTTCTAGCTCGTCGTCCCGCAAAATGGTGTTGAGGGTGATAAAAATTTTGCTGTTGAAGCGATGCGCTACTTTGCACAAGCGTTCGATGTCTTGCAGCGTGTTGGAGGCGCTGGCTCGCGCACCAAAGGCGGGAGCACCAATGTACACCGCGTCTGCGCCGTGGTGAAGTGCCGCAATGCCAATATCGGCGTCACGCGCGGGGGCAAGCAGTTCGAGTTGGTGGTTGAGCAAAGACATAGCGTGAATTATCTAGAAAAAACAAAAGCGGCCCGAAGGCCGCTATGTGCATGGGGCAAAGGTGAGTTATTCGACCTTGGCTTTGGCGCGCAGTTCTTGTTGGAAAGCAGCCATGCGTTGTTGTGTCATTTGCTGGACGATTTGAGGCTTCACGTCTTCAATCTTGGGCAACTGGGCTTCTCGCACGTCGTCCAAACGGATGATGTGGAAACCAAACTGGCTTTGGACAGGGGCAGACACTTGGCCTTTGTTTAAAGCCACCATGGCGTCAGAGAATTCTTTGACGTAGTTGCCAGGAGCGGCCCAATCGAGGTCGCCACCGTTGGCACCTGAACCTGGGTCTTTGGACTGCTTCTTGGCAATGTCTTCAAACTTGCCGCCTTTTTTCAGGCTCGCAAGGATGGCGTCGGCTTGGGCTTGTGTTTCTACCAAGATGTGGCGCGCACGGTATTCTTTGCCGCCATTGGCAGCCACAAACTTGTCGTATTCGGCTTGCACGTCAGCATCAGTGACAGCGGAAGTTTTTTGGAATTCAGCAAACAACTCGCGAATCAGGATGGTTTGGCGAGCCAACTCGATTTGAGTTTTGAACTCAGGCGTGGCGTCCAAGCCGCGCTTTTGCGCTTCTTGCATGAAGATTTCACGCGCAATGACTTCTTCTTTGATTTGAGCTTCCACATCAGGCGTGATGGGGCGGCCAGAGCGTGCCACTTGCTGAGCCAAGGCTTCAACGCGGGCAGTAGGCACAGCCTTGCCGTTGACGATGGCGATATTTTGAGCAGTGACGCTAAGGCTCAAAGTTGTCAGCACAGCAGCTGCAACGGCGGTCCAAATCATTTGTTTTTTCATGTCAGATCTCAGGGGTTTCAATGACTTCAATGGCCAAGGCATGCAAGCCTTGATCGATATATTCCTGCAATGCATCATACACAAGGCGATGGCGCGAAACGCGGGATTTACCAGTGAACACGACGCTTTGAATGCGAACACGAAAATGCGTCCCCGTGCCGCTGTCATTGGCTCCTACGTGGCCTGCATGCGCCGCACTTTCATCTAAAACTTCAACAAAAACGGGGTTTAAGCGTTCTTGTAATCGCTGTGTCAGCAGGTGTGAGGTGATGCTCATGCTTGGTCCTCTGGCTGCTCTTTGATGAAACGGCTCATGTAGATGCCTTGCATCACCACAAACATCAGCATCAAGCCCAAACCACCAAAGAGTTTGAAATTCACCCAAGTGTCGGTGTCAAAGTTGTCGGCCACCCAAATGTTGAGGCAGCCCATGACGGCAAAGAAGCAAGCCCAGCTGTGCAGCAATACACCCCATGCATGGGCAGGCAGTTCAACCTGTGCACTCATGAGTTGCTGAATGAAGTTACGCTTAAACACAAAGTGCCCCACCCACAAGGCGCAGCCCATGAGCCAGTAAAGCACGGTGGGTTTCCATTTGATGAAAGTTTCGTCTTGGGTCAGTAGCGTCGCCCCGCCAAACACCACGATGACGACAAGGCTGACCCATTGCATGGGCTCGACAAACCCGTTTTTGCGCCAAAGGTAGCCAATTTGCAGCACGGTGGCTGCAATGGCCACAGCCGTGGCGGCCATGATGCCCCACGTTTTAAACGTCACGAAGAACAGAATGATTGGGAAGAAGTCGAGCAGTAATTTCATAAACGCTTTATTTGTTTTATTTGTTTGACACGAAGTCTAACGAAGCCGAGTTCATGCAATAGCGCAGGCCTGTGGGCGCGGGGCCATCGTTGAACACATGACCCAAGTGCGCGCCACATTGGCTGCACACGGTTTCCACCCGCACCATGCCGTGGCTAATGTCACGATGTTCAGCAATGGCTTCTTCGCTGGCAGCTGTGTGAAAGCTGGGCCAGCCGCAACCCGCATCAAACTTGGTGGACGCATCGAACAGTTTGGCGTCGCAACACACACAATGGTAGCTGCCTTGCTCCCAATGGTCTTCGTACTTGCCTGTGAAGGGGCGCTCAGTGGCAGCTTTACGCGTCACTTCATACGCCACAGGTTCGGCATTTTTAGCGGCGAGCAGGGCGCGCCATTCTTGTTCGGTTTTTTGGATCGTCATGAGGAGCAACTGATTTCAATGGAGGAGGCCCATTCTGGCGCAAGACCAGCCCACGCCTCGTGAGTGGGGTGTTCGTCAAACGG